>NZ_BAABIZ010000011.1:31414-47713 GCF_039543045.1 Bartonella jaculi | reverse complement strand
TCAGCCTGTGGAGAGGAAGGCTCTGGCCAATGTCTTGTGACTTTGGTGAAACCAGCCTCGAAGAAGCAGGAAATCAACAGTAGATGTAATCAGAAATGAGAATATTTACGTAAGTTTGATAGAACGGCAGAGCTTGTCCGTGGAGCCTATGAAGTGAACCCACAATGAGTGGTTAGCAGTCGGAACGAACCACGAGAGAGAACAGACTGTTTTCAGACCGGTAGTGGTAAGAATCTTCGTCCTTTATGGCGGGGAGGACGTTATCCAAACAAAATGAAAAAAGAAAACAGAGATAAAATTGTTCCTGTCGCACTATTAATATAGCCTTTTACGCATTGCTTTTTTAAAGTGCTGCGCGCAAATGATATGAAAATGGTCATTAAAGTAAACCATGCAAAGATGTTGAAGGAATGTATTGCTACAAGTTCAAAGCCTTTTTTCATGCTACCGCCAGAAGCCAAAAATTTTGGAAAGGCTGCTATATAAAATATTGATACTTTGGGTTTCCTATTTGTCTCAGAAAACCGTCCATAATCCTGGTGAAAAGCTTTGTTTTACCTACAGAATTCTTTTCATTTGTTGATATTCTTGCTTTTGAATGAAAGCTGTGTATTCCAGATTTAATTGATTTAAGTCCTATCTATAATGATTTAAGTCCTATCTATAATAAAGTGCAGCTCCCCATGAGCTTTACCAAAAAACAGCGTTTTGTTGTTGAGAATGAGCGCTGATATACCCAATAGGGAAAATGCTCCATGTGCATATGTTGCTGTGCACAATCCTAAAACGTTCAAAAATGCGTTCTTTCTTCCCAGTCTCGTTGCATTATCGATGATAAGCGCCATATTCGGTCCTGGTAAGATCAATAAAATTAAGGGAGATGACTAAAAAAAAATGAAACAATGAAAAAGGTTAGTATTTGATGATTCATTTTACTTTGAGCTCTGAAAGTAACTGATCTTTAAGATATAATTCTATTCTATCGAATTTAGAAAGTTTCCCTACACCCTCTGGAGTGCCTGTATATATGATATCACCACGCTTTAGCTGAATGTAACCACTCAAAAATGATATTATCTTCTCAAAGCTAAAGATCATATTGTTCGTATTGCCAATTTGCCTCGTTTCCCCATTCAACTTCATTATAAAGGTTATTGGGTTGTTTATTTTTTCTTTGTTGATGAAATCAGAGACGTAGGCGGCGCCTTTAAAGCCTTTAGACAAAAGCCAAGGAAGTTTTTTCTCTTGCAGTTTCGTTTGCAAATCCCTCGCCGTCAGATCAAGACCTAATGCTACTCCGTCATAGCATTCTTTTGCTTCTGCCTCAGTCACCATGAAAGTGTCCTTTGAGATTCTCAGCACAATTTCAGTTTCAAAATGGATTTCTTTGGAAAAATCAGGAAGATCAATTTCATTGCCTAAAACCAGTGAACTGTTCGGCTTGCTAAAGATAATAGGTTCATCTTCAACAACATTGCCTAGTTCATGAGCATGCGCAACATAATTGCGTCCAACACAGTAAATGTCATTTATCATAGAAAACCCCCAAGTTGTTCATTCTCTTTTTGTACAGGTAAGAGAGAATTTTGCAAACAACATTTTTTCTTGTATCGCGCGGTGCGCTTTCTGAAAAAGAGACATTGTGTGGGTTTCAAGATTAAATGATTAATCGCGATGAGAGCACCTCGCATGGTCTCTCTTTTGAAGAGTGTCCAATATTACAGTTTTTGAGAGATAAAGAAACACCGTTTTAATTTTGATTGCCAATTTCCTGAAATTGCCTTATGAATGAACACTATGATTTTGGTCGTATACGCAACGACCAAGAGGGATTCAAAAACCCTAAGCTCTAGCGTAAAATTAGCCCACTGTGTGGGTTTCCCGGGATTCCGGGAGTTTTTGCCATGTCCAGGTGCTTTCAGCACTAAAAGCAAAAAAACTGACTAGAGCTCAGTATTTTTGACTCCCGGAATACCAATGCGAGGGCGCTCGCACCCGGCGGGGGGAATTTAACAGTGAAGACCAAAAATCCACATTTTAATGATATTTCTATAGGTAAAAAAATTCGCTTGCAAAGAACAATGCTGGGGATGTCGCAAAAGCAGTTAGGCAACCAGTTAGGGGTAACCTTTCAACAAATTCAAAAGTATGAGAAAGGATTAAACCGTATCGGAGCAGGGCGTTTAAAAGAAATCGCCGATATTCTTAATGTTCCCATTGCCTTTTTTTATTCGGATCTCTCAATAAAAAAGCGCTCCTCCTACCATGATGATGAAGGAATATCGAGCAAGGAAGAACACATCCTTTTGAAAAATTTCAGAACACTCCAACCTAAAAAACAGAAAGCAATTTTGTGGTTGATTTCTGAGCGATGAGAAAACACGGCTTTAATTTTATTGTAAATCCCCTGAAATTACTTTATTACTTAAAAGATGTTTTGATCGCATACGCAACGATCAATAGGGATTAAAAGCCCGAAGCCTCGATACATAAGAATGAACCCACTGTGTGGGTGTCCCGGAATTCCGGGAGATTTTGCTATGTCCAGGTGCTTTCAGCACTAAAAGCAAAATGCTGATTCGAGGTCAGTACTTTTAACTCCCGGAATACCAATGCGAGGGCGCTCGCACCCGGCGGGGGGAGTTTAACAGTGAAGACCAAAAATCCACATTTTAATGATATTTCTATAGGTAAAAAAATTCGCTTGCAAAGAACAATGCTGGGGATGTCGCAAAAGCAGTTAGGCAACCAGTTAGGGGTAACCTTTCAACAAATTCAAAAGTATGAGAAAGGATTAAACCGTATCGGAGCAGGGCGCTTAAAAGAAATCGCCGATATTCTTAATGTTCCCATTGCCTTTTTTTATTCGGATCTCTCAATAAAAAAGCGCTCCTCCTACCATGATGATGAAGGAATATCGAGCAAGGAAGAACACATCCTTTTGAAAAATTTCAGAACACTCCAACCTAAAAAACAGAAAGCAATTTTGTGGTTGATTTCTGAGCGATGAGAAAACACGGCTTTAAAATCATGACCTCATAATGCGCACTTCGTAAAAACTTAAACAGTCTGTTTTTTTAATCAAGATGCCGCATTCCTTGAGCATTCTTGCTTTTTTCTCAAAAACAATCCTAGCTAGTTACAGCAATGCTAGATGAAGATTGCCTTGTTTACCAGCGCTGTTTTCCCTCTATGGTTTGACTTGTGTACTTGCTGTCTCATGCCTTGTTTTATGCCGAGCTGCAATTGCCCTCCCTTACACGGATCCAAAAGCACGTGCTTTTGCATTATTATAAAACATGGTTTGGATCGTAAAACCCGTTGTCTCATACTTGCTCTTGGCGTGAGCATTGAAGCGATTGACCGCCACCAAAGAGGTTTGGACATGGCTGTGCATTGAGTAAACCCGTAAAATGCGTTCCCTTCGTTTACATAAAAAATCATAAGACTCTTTTTTTGCAAATCTGTTTATGGTGAATCAAACAAAATACGCGTTTGCCGTTACAAGTGGGATTGGTGTGGGGATAAAAACCATTTGAGAAAGGCGGAATTATGCCTTCTTATGAACCGTCTCACTGCAAGAACGGTCCCGCAACCTTGGGATTTGGCAAATACAAAATACAATGATGCTGCTGGCTTGAGCGGTGTTGGCTTGGTTGGTGCCGGGCTTGGGTGGTGTTGGCTTGAGGTGGTGCTGGGCTTGGGCGGTGCCGGGCTTGGGCGGTGCCGGGCTTGGGTGGTGCAGGGCTTGGTTGGTGCAGGGCTTGGGCGGTGCAGGGCTTGGGCGGTGTTGGTTTGGGCGGTGTTGGTTTGGGTGGTGCAGGGCTTGGGCGGTGTTGGCTTGGGCGGTGTTGGCTTGGGCGGTGTTGGCTTGGGCGGTGCTGGTTTGGGTGGTGCCGGGATTGGGTGCTGCTGGGCTTGGTTGGTGCCGGTTTGGGCGGTGTTGGCTTGGTTGGTGCCGGGCTTGGGCGGTGTTGGCTTGGGCTGTGCTGGCTTGGGTGGTGCCGGGCTTGGGTGGTGCCGGGCTTGGGTGGTGCCGGTTTGGGCGGTGTTGGTTTGGGCGGTGTTGGTTTGAGGTGGTGCTGGCTTGGGCGGTGTTGGCTTGGGCTGTGCTGGTTTGAGGTGGTGCTGGCTTGGGTGGTGCTGGCTTTGTTGGTGTTGGTTTGAGCGGTGCTGGCTTGAGCGGTGTTGGCTTGGGCGGTGCCGGTTTATATCTACATGAACGTAAAAAGAGAGAAACCCAAAGGGTTTTTCGTTATTTCTTTTGCGCGCTGCTCGTGGGGGGGCGTTGAATGATGTTTTTTGAAAGTAAGTGTGTGAATGCGCTGCATGCGTGAATTAGCAATACATCGTGAATGAGAAAAATATTGTCATGAGAAAACAGGCGTATTCTGTTCTTTCCAATCAATCACTGTTCAGATTTGCTAACTGGACCGGTTAATTGGATGATATGCCCCATTTTGCGCGCCGGTCGAACAGAGTTTTTGCCATATAAATGGACCGATGTGCGTTCTTGGGTCAGAAAATATTTGAAATCGTTGAGATTGTTGCCAAGAAGGTTGATCATTTCGCAATCGCTATGGCGGTAGGTGCTGCCCAAAGGAAGCCCGCAAATGGCACGGATATGCTGCTCAAATTGCGACGTTATGCATGCCTTCTGCGTCCAATGACCAGAGTTATGCACGCGAGGGGCTAATTCATTCACTAAAAGAGTGCTATCCATTAAAACAAAAAACTCAATGCAAAGAATACCAACATAATTCAGAGCATCCATAACTGTTACGCTGATTTCTTGCGCAGCCTTCTGCACGCTAAGCGGAATACGCGATGGAACAAAGGACTTGTGAAGAATGCCATTTTTATGTTGATTTTCAGGGCAATCATAAAAAATATGCTCCCCTTGAAGAGTGCGCGCAGACAAAACAGAAATCTCCGATACAAAGGGAACAATCTCTTCCAAAATCGATGGTTGTCCCTGAAAAGCCATAAAAGCTTCGTCAATGGCTTCCGCATTCGGATGATTCAACAGTATCTGATTTTTTCCATCATAACCAAAACGGCGCGTCTTCAAAAGACCTCGCTCGCCTAATGCCGAAAGTCCCGAAATAAAAGAAGAGTGGTCATCAACCGCATGCCACAACGCTGTAGAGATCCCTTGTGTATTCAAAAATTGCTTCTCAAGCAACCGATCTTGCGTAATCTCTAACGTCTTGGAAGAGGGATAAACAGGCTTGTTCTTCTCTACATATTGAACCGTTTGAAGCGAAAGATTTTCAAACTCATAAGTCACAACATCACACAGAGAAATAAAACGATCTAAGGCCGCATGATCATCATAGGGCGAAGCAATATGCTCATTGGCTGTTTGTGCCGCTGGGCAATCTGCTTCCGGGCAAAAAACAACCGTGCGAAAGCCTAGTTCTGCTGCCGCTATGGCTAACATGCGTGCTAACTGTCCTCCGCCTATGAGGCCAACAACACTCCTTGGAGGCAAGGTTCTGGAAGCGGTAGGGGTGCTGGATGTGCTGGATGTGCTGGATGTGCTGGATGTGGTAGGGGCGCTGGAGGCGGTAGGAGCGCTGGAGGCGGTGGAGGTGCTGGATGTGGTAGGGGCGCTGGAGGCGGTAGGAGCGCTGGAGGCGGTGGAGGTGCTGGATGTGGTAGGAGCGCTGGAGGCGGTGGGGGCGCTGGAGGCGGTAGGAGCGCTGGAGGCGGTGGGGGTGCTGGATGTGGTGGGGGCGCTGGATGTGGTGGGGGTGCTGGATGTGGTGGGGGCGCTGGATGTGGTAGGAGCGCTGGAGGCGGTGGGGGTGCTGGATGTGGTGGGGGCGCTGGAGGCGGTGGGAGTGCTGGATGTGGTAGGAGCGCTGGAGGCGGTGGGGGCGCTGGATGTGGTAGGAGCGCTGGAGGCGGTGGGGGCGCTGGATGTGGTAGGAGCGCTGGAGGCGGTGGGGGTGCTGGATGTGGTAGGAGCGCTGGAGACGGTGGGGGCGCTGGATGTGGTAGGAGCGCTGGAGGCGGTGGGGGTGCTGGATGTGGTGGGGGTGCTGGAGGCGGTGGGGGTGCTGGATGTGGTGGGGGTGCTGGAGGCGGTGGGGGCGCTGGATGTGGTGGGAAGGGGGAAAGAGTGTGTCATTTTAAACCTCGGTTGTAGGTGTTTGGGCAACACTGGCTGTTTGTTGCTGACGCCAATCTTGTAGCCGTTGTGCTAGATCATCGTCGTAAACTGCCATTACAGCCGCTGCTAAAAGCGCTGCATTAATAGCGCCTGCCTTGCCAATTGCTAATGTGCCAACGGGTATGCCAGCAGGCATTTGCACAATGGAAAGTAAAGAATCTTGACCAGATAAAGATTGTGAGTGCACCGGAACACCAAAAACAGGAAGCGGAGTGAGGGCCGCTAACATACCAGGAAGATGTGCTGCACCACCAGCTCCGGCAATCAAAACTTTAAAACCCGATGCTTTTGCTTCTTTCGCAAATTGGTAAAGTCGGTCAGGGGTTCGATGTGCTGAGATGATACGCGAAATATGAGAAATGCCAAGGCAAGCCAAAATATCTGCGCTATGATGCATCGTTTGCCAATCCGATTGGCTGCCCATTAAAATCGCTACGTCACATGATTCTTTTGTCATTTTGCATCCTTTTTAACTGTTTAAAGCGATTCTTATCTTATCCTTTTATATTCTTTAAAAGTCTTATACTCTCTTTGCAAAGTCAATTGATGACAAAACTACAGGTTTTGCATTTTCACCTTAGGGTGTGTTCAAGATTGTAAAATAAAATTGTAAGAAAATAACCGCGTGAAAGCGCTTCTTTTTGTATAAAACAATAGAACAATAAAATAATGCAGCCAAATAAAGCGCTGGTTTATAGCGTGTACAGCCATTAGCAAGGGGATCACGACCTCTAGCAGAAAAAATTCATTGCGAGACAGCAAGCGCGCTTGTTTCAAAATTTTCATTGCTTCTGTTGATAAGGGTATGCGGAAATCTGTTGTAACTATCACGCCTTCCTTTCATATTTTCAGGAGAAATAATCCATAGATCACCATAAAGCTGCTCTTGACAAAAATGACGCAAAAGATGCCTGCAAACGTCTGGAAGGATAAGCAAATGCAGAGCCAGTTGTCTGATGGTTAGTGTTTTATAAAAAGTCGGAATGTCTCTCCAATCCATTGCTGATAAGCTTTGCGTTTTATGCTTATTGTCTGCCTCAATAGGCTTGTGCTTTTACTGTTGCCTGTAAACCAATATCTAATCCTAACACAGCAGCATGTTTGAGACAGAGATTGAGACGGATAAAAGCCCTACGAGCAAACTCCAGTTTTATATGCTCAATAGGGGCGAGCCTATTGCATATATCTGCCTATTGCATATATCTGTTTGGGTGATTGCTAAAACAGAAATACAGCATAATTGGGGAAGAATATAAAGCCAAGCCGTAAAGGTAAAACGAGTGTCTATCTTTACTGTCATTTTTAAATTCTGCTTTACGGCTTTCAAAAATAGCTAAAGGAATGTCTTTTCAATAATAGAAATTGCTCATTAATAAAGATTGCCTATTGCCGCATGCTGTTGCTTCTCACCTTCTTTGAATAAGGATAAGGGGCGTGTCTCTCACGTAAAACAGAATGCTAGGGCGTACTCCCATTATTGTGCGGCGTATCTATGCGCTTGTTTTAAAAAAACATCTCTGTAATTAACTGGTGACTGGGCACACAAGCGCATTTCATTAGCCGGCTGTGAAACGTATAACGGTAAATCAACAAACAAACGATTTAACAGTTCTATGGTTGTTTCTTTTAAACCATGGGAGACACTTCCATATGAATTAAGCTGGAAGGATGCACTAAAGAGGAGGGGGAGAGCGGAGTGCAAAGGGTATGTTGAAGGGGGCTTGGTGGGCTTTTGATGGGGTGAATGCGCTGGTGGGGTTTAAGCTAAAGAAGGTGGGATGAGAGTAGGTGGAGAGATAGATGAAAGTGGGGAGAAGAGTTGAAAGAAGAAAAGCTTGCGATATCTGGGGCGCTCGTACAATCGTACAAGATGTAAAATAATGATTATCTTTATAAAACAACCGGTTGCCTCTTGTACGATTTTCAAAAATCCTTATGATTTTTGTTGGATAAAAGCATAGGGACATAGCACATAATTATTGTGCTCTTGTTGCAATTTAAACCAACGCTTTATAACAAAAGGAGATTTTAGTGGCAAAAATAAGTTAAAAACAAGAATGGCTTATTCTGAAAAGAGAGGTAAAAATCTCAGTCTTAAACCAATAATACTTATTTTGCCGTTCAAGTTATTCTTTCATGGTTAGCAAGAAAAATACGCTCTTTTGCTTTTTGAAAAAGCGGGCGTACGCTTAAATGCAACAGTTGAATGCCTTTGTTGAAATCCGCTTTTCGCGGTCCTTATATTTTACTGTTTTTTTATAGTCGTAAAAATAATAATTGTGAGCAAATAAGGCAAAAGACACTTTTTAGACACATTTTGCGATATTATGCACATGAGCAATATCCTGTGCAGCAGTGAAATAAGGAGATTTTTTAGCAATGTTTGTTCCGTTTTTAGTCGCTCTAAGTACAGCAATAATGACTGTATGTAGCAAAAAGAACATAGGTTATACTTTCTGGATAATTCTGTTTATCGTTACTCTTTTCACTTTTTATTATCATGTAATTTCACCTTTAAATGTGTCTATTTGAGGGAATAATTATGGAAAAAGTTGAACATAAAAATCATCATTTCGCTATCTTTATGAATGTATTAGGGCTTGCTGGGTTAAGTCTTGTCTTGTTGATGGCTTTTTATTATCAACTGACAAAGCCTGTATCCTCTGCGGCGCCATGCCCCCTTTGTCTTCTTCAACGCCTTGGTTTTATAATTGCAGGTTGTGGGTTTATGTTCAATATTTTCCATAGGGTGAAAACTATCCATTATGGTATGGTTGTTCTTGGTTGTATGGTAACTTGCCTCTCTGCTGCTAAGCAGATCTTTTTACAGATCATATTCGGTAATCTTGGAGAGGGGACAACGCTCTTTGGACTGCGTCTTTATATCTGGGCATTTATGATTGCTGCTCTTTATATCGTTGTGGTCGCCTTTGTCATGGTTTTAACTGAATGGGCGCACAAATTTAAAGTGTTTGCTCTTTTCCCAATAATAAGCAAAATGGCAGGTTTCCTCTTTGTGTTGTTGATCGCTGCAAACTTGCTTACTGCCATAGTTGAATGCGGAACTGGACAATGTACCAGTGGTCCCGTAAAATACGGGATGTTGTTACATGGGGGTGCTTCTTCGTTTTAAAGGCTCTTTTCTGTAGATTTTCAATCTCTATATCTTCTCTGAAATCGGGAGACCGCATCATTTGGAGAGAATATAAAGGCGTAAAGGTAAAACGAGTGTCTATCTTAACTGTCATTTTTAAATTCTGCTTTACGGCTTTCAAAAATAGCTAAAGGAATGTCTTTTCAATAATAGAAATTGCTCATTAATAAAGATTGCCTATTGCCGCATGCTGTTGCTTCCCACCTTCTTTGAATAAGGATAAGGGGCGTGTCTCTCACGTAAAACAGAATATTAGGGCGTACTCCCATTATTGGAGGCGTATCTATGCGCTTGTTTTAAAGAAACATCTCTGTAATTAACTGGTAACTGGGCACACAAGCGCATTTCATTAGCCGGCTGTGAAGCGTATAACGGTAAATCAACGAACAAACGATTTAACAGTTCTATGGTTGTTTCTTTTAAACCATGGGAGACACTTCCATATGAATTAAGCTGGAAGGATGCACTAAAGAGGAGGGGGAGAGCGGAGTGCAGAGGGTATGTTGAAGGGGGCTTGGTGGGCTTTTGATGGGGTGAATGCGCTGGTGGGGTTTTAAGCTAAAGGAGGTGGGATGAGAGTAGGTGGAGAGATGAATTAAGCTAGAAGGATGTGCTGGAGAGGAAGGGGGAGAGCGGGTTGCGAAGGGTGTGTTGAAGGGGGCTTGGGGGGCTTTTGATGGGGTGAATGCGCTGGAGGTTGCGCTGGTGGGGGTTTAAGCTAAAGGGGGTGGGATGAGAGCAGGTGGAGAGATGAATTAAGCTGGAAGGACGCGCTGGAGAGGAAGGGAGAGAGTGGGTTGCGAAGGGTGTGTTGAAGGGGGCTTGGGTGGCTTTTGATGGGGTGAATGCGCTGGTGGGGTTTAAGCTAAAGGGGGTGGGATGAGAGCAGGTGGAGAGATAGATGAAAGTGGGGAGAAGAGTTGAAAGAAGAAAAGCTTGCGATATCTGGGGCGCTCGTACAATCGTACAAGATGTAAAATAATGATTATCTTTATAAAACAACCGGTTGCCTCTTATAAGATTTTCAAAAATCCTTATGATTTTTGTTGGATAAAAGCGTAGGGATATGGCGCATAATATTGTGCTCTTGTTGCAATTTAAACCAATGCCCTATAATTAAGGAGATGTTTTAGTGGTAAAAATCAAGGATATTTTATTGGAAAAAAGAGATGTAAAACTCTCAAGAGTGCGTGAAAATACTTATTTTGTTGTTCAAATGATTCTTTCGTGATCAGTGATTGAGAAAATATATTCTTTTGCTTGCTGGAAAAAACAGTACGCAGTCAAATGTCTTTCTTGAAATTCACTTTTACTAGCCTATATGCCCTGTTGTTTTCTCTACGTGTCGAAGATGATAACCAGAGTATAATAATGGGGTGTAATAAATTGTAATGGATTGTGAATAATAAATTCAATGTCTCTTTTTTGCCCAAATTCGCGCTATTTTGCGCAGTGATAATAATAAAGGAGATTGTAGAATGTTTGTTCCATTTTTAATCGCTTTAGGTACAGCGGTTACAGCTGTATGTGGCAAGAAAAATATAAGTTATGCCCTGTGGGTCATTTTGTTGCTGGTTATCCTTCTTACTTTTAATCACCATGCAACGTCATCTTTAAATCTGTCTTTTTGAGAGAATAATCATGGAACATGTTGAACATAAAAATCATCATTTCATTGTGTTTGTAAATGTGTTGGGACTTATTGGTTTATCCGTTGTCTTGTTGGTGGCTTTCTATTATCAATTAGTAAAGTTCGAGTTGCCATGCCCCCTTTGTCTTCTGCAACGCGTTGGTTTGATCCTTGCAGGCTGTGGGTTTTTACTCAATATCCACCATAGAGTGAAAAATACCCATTATGGTATGGTTATTCTTGGTTGTATGGTAACTTGTGTTGTGGCCGCTAGGCAGGTGTTTTTACACATCACTCCCGATGATCTTGGATACGGTTCAACATTCTTAGGATTGCATTTTTATACTTGGGCATTTATCATTTCAGTCCTTTGTATTTTTGCTGTTGCCTTCGTTATGATTTTAAGTGAAGTGCCATACACATTTAAAGCCTTTTCTGCTTTTCCAGCGCTGAGTAAAGTGGCAAGTTTCCTCTTTGTGTTTTTGATTGCTGCAAACTTGATCTCTACTGTGCTTGAATGTGGAGGGGGACAGTGCGCCGATGATCCTGTGAGATATGAATTGTTGTCAAATTGGTTGCCTTCTTCATCTTAGGGACTTTTCTTTTCAATAAGCTTTCTATCTATATAAGTGAACTTTCTATTTATATTTTGATAAGCAGAGAGGCGGTACCTTTAACGGTATCGCCTCTTTTTATTGCAAAAACTTTTCAGAGCCCTTTGCACTCCACGTTTTTCTCTCGCTTCGGGCTGGTTTCATTCTCTTTTGATTTTTTTTTAAGGAGAGAGGACGTTCTTCGCTTTCGACAATATATTTCGTTAAAGCGTGTTTGCGTGATTTCACCATTCTTTGTTGCAAAATGAATGATGCGTAACAAGATGCTTGGGCGCAGAGAGCTCTTTATAGGAGAATCGTTTTGCCTGCCATAACCAACGCCTCTTTGGGCTTGATGTCCGATTTTTCACTGGAGCAATAAGTCTACGCAAAACTCTTTCTGTTAAAGAGCCTTTCTGTTAAAGAGGGCTGGCTTGTAAGCAGTCTGGCACAGCCTTGCTTAAATGACCCTGCTTAAATGACCCTGCTGATGGTCAAGCGTTTCAATATTCACGCTAAGAGTCAGCATGGAAAAACGGGTTTTATTCTTTCAGAAATGTTGTGCCGTGATACAGAGGTAAACGCTTTCTGCGCGTGTAAAGGGAGAGAGCTTTCGGATCGGCATGAAACAAACTATGAAATAGCAATACCAGAGTAAAATCACAGAGTAAAACCACAATGAGAGAAACAGCGATGGCAAACAACGCAATCTTTGCCTGATATTGCCAAAACCAGCTAGTGTTGTTGTTGAGAAAAATGCAAAAATGCTCAAGAAATAAGACATCTTGAGTGAAAAAAACAGACTTGTTTAAGTTTTTATTCAGTGCGCATTATAAGATGATGATTTAAAACAGTGTTTTCTTATCTCTCAGCAATCAACCCACAAAATTGCCTGCTGTTTTTTAGGTTGAAGCATTCTAAAACTTTTCAAAAGGATCTATTCTTCCTTGCTCGATATGTCTTCATTATTATGGTAGGGGGCATTTTCTTTTATTGAGAGATTAGCATAAAAAAAGGAAATGAGAACACCTCGTATATCAGAGATTTCTTTTAAGCACCCCGCACGCACACGGTTAATCCTTTCTCATACTTTTGGATTTGTTGAAAGGTTATCCTTAACTGGTTGCCTCATTGCTTTTGCGACATCTCCAGCATTGTTCTAAGCGAATTCTTTTGCCTATAGATTTGCCTATAGAAATGTCGTAAAAATGTGGATTATCGCTTTGCACCTTAGACCCCCCCCACCGGGTGCGAGCGCCCTCGCATTGGTATTGCGAGAGTTTGAAAGTACTGCGCTTGGATCAGCCTTTTGCTTTTAATGCTATAGCACCTAGACAGAGCAAAAACTCCCGGAATCCCGAAAATATCCGCAAAGTGGGTTCATTTTTATGTTTGCGTTTCAGGCTTTCAGTTCCCTATCGGTCGTTGCGTAGACGACCAAAAACACTTGCTTACCAATAAAAGTAATCTCAGATAATTGAACAACCAAAAGGGAAACAGTCTTGTCTTGCTTTTCATTGAGAGGCTGTCTGCCTCTCAAACTCTCCGGAACGCTCACTAAAATCATGATCTCAGATCCGCGTTTAATGAGAGGATTAACAAACCTTTGGTTCTTAGGGTCAAGGAAACCCTTTAAAGGACGCCTGAAGGCGTCCTTGACTAAGGAACCAATACGGTTTGTTTTGTCCTTCTCACGCGGCTCCGAAATCATGAAAAAAGGGGAGAGGGAGAGAGGGAGAGGAGATGGACAAGACAAGACGCATTGGACTTGATAGGCGGCTTTTAAGGACTACCTATTTGGTAGGCGAGAGATATCAGGTGGTAGGCGAGAGATATCAGGTGGTAGGCGAGGGATATTAGGTGGTAGGCGAGAGATATCAGGTGGTAGGCGAGAGATATCAGGTGGTAGGCGAGAGATATCAGGTGGTAGGCGAGAGATATCAGGTGGTAGGCGAGAGATATCAGGTGGTAGGCGAGAGATATTAGGAACTATTCTTTGTGTACGGCAGTTGCAAAATTCACTTGCCGAAAGCTCTTTGGAGGAAGTTAAACGCGCCATTGAAGCGTATGATTTTTTAAAGGACTATTACAAAGTTGGGGAGTTGTCGATTAAGTCGATTGAAGGTCGTATAGCCCTTTCAGTTTTCTGATCTTGAGTGCAATATCGCTAATATCAAATCCATGGGGCGACTTTTGCTTTGCTGGGTTGATGAGGCGGAACCCGTCACAGAGACGGCTTGGCAAACGCTTATAACGACTTTACTTGAGGAGGGAGAAGAATGGCGTGCAGAATTGTGAGTGACATGAAACCCGTTGCGTGAGAATGCTCCCGTTGAGAAGCGGTTGCGCTTTTCAAACAATGAAGTGATTAAGAGCGTGTCGAAGGGACGAGGTGGCTCTTGGTGAGGGATTTCTGATGAAGCTAGAGAGCAGACGCTGTAGAGTGCGATGAGCGAACGAGAGGGCGCTGAAACGTACGCTAAAACAGCTGGGATGAGAGCAGACAGAAAGACGGCTGAGAGTAGATTGATGAGGCTGGTGAAGCGTGCTTGGATAATGTCTTAAATCTCTCCAAAGGGTTATGCTTATACATCTGTGAAAGCTCGTTAAGGGTGTCTTACGGAATAAACATCAAATACCCCTCCTTTACCTTTTTGTTGAATTGTTGTTCACAAAGTTAAGAAAATAGGGTATGAACGCTGAAAATAATGCGTATCTTTAAAATACGTAAACTATAACGAAAATTTTTAACTGTAAAGGAAAACGTTTTTTATGTCCAAAGAAGAAGTCTTGGAATTTTCAGGAATCGTAACCGAACTCCTCCCCAATGCAATGTTCCGCGTGAAACTGGAAAATGATCATGAAATTATTGCGCATACCGCTGGAAGAATGCGCAAAAACCGTATTCGTGTGTTAGCCGGTGATAAAATCATGGTTGAAATGACCCCTTATGATTTGACAAAAGGGCGGATTACATATCGCTATAAATAGGTTATCGTCAATTTGTGATTTTATTGAAAGTAATCCTATCTTCCCAAAATATTGTCAGCTTTCCTCAAAAAATAAAAACCTTTAAAAGGGGAATAAAAACCTTTAAAAGAGTCAAAGAATGAAAAATTATCTAGTGAATACATAGGATTTTTGTCTAAAGAGGTTCAGCGGTCCATAGAGCGGTCCATATATAAAGGCGACCGTAACAGTACAACAAATTTGGAATATCAAGACAAAGAATGTGGTGGTTAAAATTTCTGTGAGGGGGCAGTAATAGGAATTATGAGGGAAAATAATTTAGCAAAAAAATATGCAAAGCAAAATCACTTCGAAGAAATTCAATTGGTGCTTGCCTCTGCTTCACCGCGTCGCTTGGCGCTCTTAGCGCAAATAGGGCTTGATCCTCATTATGTTCACGCAACCAATGTCGATGAAACACCAAAATTAAAAGAACATCCTGCAAACCTTGCAAAACGTTTAGCAAAAGCAAAGGCGCTTAAAGCGCAAGAAACTTTGCTATGGTGCAACAAAAATAATAAAGAGGCGGTGTTCGAACAAAAATTTGCACAGAAAACTGTGATTTTGGCCGCTGATACTGTGGTGGCTGTGGGAAGCGTCAGTCTTCCTAAACCGCGGAATGAAGGCGAAGCTTATGAATGTTTGCGCTTCCTGTCTGGACGTTCGCACAAAGTCTATGGGGCTCTTTGTGTGCTCAATGAACGGGGGAAAATAACCGTAAAATTGGTCGAAAGTCGTGTCCGTTTTAAACGCTTGACCGCTCCCGTGATGAGGGCTTACCTTGCTTCTGGTGAATGGGAAGGAAAAGCCGGGGGGTACGCTATTCAGGGAAAAGCAGGCGCTTTTGTGGTCCAGATCGTTGGTTCTTATTCTAATGTGGTCGGGTTGCCATTGGCTGAAACAATGGATGTGTTAATGGCTTATCGTTATCCACTCCTTTCCAATTGGACTGGAGAAATATACTAAAGTGAGACATTAACAGGCAAAAGCAATGGAAAAGCTTAAAAATCAGAAAGGGGCAGGAAAAGCAAAAAAATCAGCACAGCCACGTGAACAATCAACACAGCTCTCTCCAACACGCCCTCCACGTCCGTGTCCAATTTGTGGTCAGATGTCTCAGCAAAGCGCTTATCCTTTCTGTTCAACACGATGTCGAGCAATTGATCTGAACAGGTGGCTTTCCGGTACTTATATCTTGCCTGCACCGCCCCAAAAAACAGATGAAGAAGAATAAAAGCGGACGGTAAAATGTCCGTTTTACATTTGAGAGTGTTGAGAACTTAAGCTTGCGCGTGAAAAAAGAGAAAATGTTTGCAGCAAGCCAATGCACTCATACGCTTTGCTAGCGCCCAATGTTGCCTGTTTGCTCTTGCGTTGAGGGAGTTCATGAGAGGCGTTTGTGCCTTTCTTAAATGGGCTTTTATCCGCATTTTGATCCTATCGCATATGCTCAAGGCTTGTTAAGGAAAAAAGATAAAGACTTTTTGATTTTTTACTCTAAACGATACGTTGTAAATGCTGCTTTTTTTTAAGTAAAAAGCGTGTTGACACGCTCCTTCTTGCCGTTCAAACTTAAGTTTTCACAGTGAAATTTTGGCTTGCGGGTTTTGGCTTGCGGGTTTTGGCTTGCGGGTTTTGGCTTGCGGGTTTTGGCTTGCGGGTTTTGGCTTGCGGGTTTTGGCTTGCGGGTTTTGGCTTGCGGGTTTTGGCTTGCGGGTTTTGGCTTGCGGGTTTT
>NZ_BAABIZ010000011.1:27624-31317 GCF_039543045.1 Bartonella jaculi | reverse complement strand
TTTGGGGGATATGGTTGGTGTGTGTGGGGATGTTTATAGGAAAGTTACGGTTTTGTTGAAAAATGATACGCTGTTTTCCTTTTCCTCTTGCTATGGGGGGGGTGAGAACCCATATTCATTTTAGCACTACGGTTCTGCTTCCTGCACTATCATTGGCGGTGTTTGTGGGGGGATGAACAATTCTTTCTCGGGTATCACTTTTGGAGGCGGGTGTCGCTTTTGGGGAATGCTGGGGGAGTGAGAGTGTGGCGATGACTTAAAATTAAGGAAAAAAAATGAACTTGGAAAAATATAGCGAACGGTTGCAAGGTTTTTTACAATCCGCACAAAATAGCGCTCTTTCTTCCGATCATCAGCAGTTTATGCCTGAACATCTGTTAAAAGTGCTGTTAGACGATTCTCAAGGCTTAGCGGCAGCACTGATCCAAAATGCAGGAGGGAATCTCTCCATTATTCGAAAGTCCCTTCATGAAGCGCTTGAGGCTTTGCCTAAAGTGCAAGGGGGAAATGGACAGCTCTATCTCTCTCAGCCGTTGGCAAAAATCTTTAATATGGCAGAAGATCTCGCAAAAAAAGCCGGTGATCAGTTCGTTACCATAGAGCGTGTGTTGCAAGCGATGATTATGGAAAAATCCGCAAAAACCGTTGATATCTTAACAAGCGGAGGGCTCACAGCGCAGGCACTTAATCAGGCTATTAATGCACTGCGAAAGGGAAAAACAGCAACAAGCCCCCATGCCGAAAGCCAATATGATGCCTTGCAAAAATATGCCCGCGATTTGACAAAAGATGCGCGCGAAGGAAAACTGGATCCTGTCATTGGTCGTGAAGAGGAAATACGACGCACCATTCAAGTGCTCTCACGACGCACTAAAAATAATCCCGTGCTTATTGGGGAACCCGGGGTCGGAAAAACCGCAATTGTTGAAGGATTGGCATTGCGCATCGTGAATGGCGATGTGCCCGAAACTTTGCGCGATAAACAACTGTATGCGCTCGATATGGGAGCGCTGATCGCTGGAGCAAAATATCGAGGGGAATTCGAAGAACGTCTCAAAGCTGTTCTTTCTGAGGTGCAAGCGGAAAACGGTCAAATTATCCTCTTTATCGATGAATTGCACAATCTTGTTGGTGCTGGAAAAGCCGACGGTCCTATGGATGCTTCAAACCTCTTAAAACCTGCTCTCGCACGCGGTGAACTCCATTGTGTGGGCGCTACTACCCTTGATGAATATCGAAAATATGTCGAAAAAGATGCTGCTCTTGCACGCCGTTTCCAGCCTGTCTTTGTGCCTGAACCAACACTCGAGGATACTATCTCTATCTTGCGCGGTATTAAAGAAAAATACGAACAACACCACAAAGTGCGCCTCGCTGATAGTGCTTTGATTGCTGCTGCACGTCTGTCTAACCGCTATATTACAGATCGATTCTTGCCCGATAAAGCCATTGATCTTATCGATGAAGCCGCCGCACGGTTGCGGATGCAAGTCGATTCAAAACCCGAAGAACTCGATGCCATTGATCGACGAATCTTACAGTTGAAAATTGAACGCGAAGCCTTGAAAACAGACGTCGAGCCAACAGCAAAAGAGCGCTTGCAAAGCGTGCAAGAGGAACTCAAAACATTGGAACAGAAGTCTAGCGAAATGACAACTGCTTGGCAGGCGGAAAAACAAAAATTAGGGCATGCTGCTGATTTGAAAAAACAACTCGAAGATGCACGAAATGCTTTGGCTATTGCACAACGGGATGGGCAATTTCAACGCGCGGGAGAGTTGGCTTATAGTGTCATTCCTGAACTCGAAAAACAACTCAGTGCTGCTGAAAATGATGATCAGAAAAATCATCTCGTTGAAGAAACCGTTACCGCTGAACATGTGGCGCGTATCATTTCACGATGGACCGGTATTCCTGTTGAGCGGATGCTCGAGGCAGAGCGAGAATCCCTGTTGCGAATGGAAGATGAAATTAGCACCCGTGTTATTGGACAAGGCGAAGCCGTGCAAGCGGTGGCACGCGCTGTACGGCGCGCGCGCGCTGGACTGCAAGATCCTAACCGTCCGCTTGGGTCTTTTATGTTTTTAGGTCCTACTGGTGTGGGAAAAACCGAATTAACCAAAGCTCTCGCCGCTTTCCTTTTCCAAGACCCTAATGCTATGTTGCGCATTGATATGTCTGAATATATGGAAAAACACGCTGGGGCACGCTTGATTGGAGCGCCACCTGGATATGTCGGATATGAAGAAGGCGGAGTGCTTACCGAAGCTGTACGGAGAAGACCTTATCAGGTCATTTTGTTCGATGAAATCGAAAAAGCCCACCCTGATATCTTTAATCTCTTGCTACAAGTGCTGGATGAAGGACGGTTGACCGATAGTCAAGGACGTACCGTCGATTTTCGCAATACATTACTCATTATGACATCTAACCTCGGGGCTGAATTTTTAACCGCGCTGCCTGAAGGACAAACAACTGATCAGGCAAAAAATGATGTCATGAATGTCGTTAAAGCGGCTTTTCGTCCTGAATTTTTAAACCGTATCGATGAAATTATCCTCTTTCAGAGATTGCAACGCCACGATATGGAAGCTATCGTCGATATTCAAATACAAAATTTGCAAAATTTGCTTCATGAACGCAAAATAACTTTGCATATTGAACCAGAGGTGCGCAAATTCCTCGCTCATAAAGGCTATGATCCCCTCTATGGGGCACGTCCTCTCAAACGCATTATCCAAAAAGAAATTCAAGACCCAATGGCAGAAAAAATCTTATTTGGACAAATTCATGATGAAACAACCGTGACAATTGCAAAAGAAGGCGAGCGCTTGGTCTTTTTACCCGAAAAACAAAAGATAGAAAATAATACCTCAAAAGAAGAACAATGAGAATAAAGAAGTTGACAAGGTTCATCTAAACTGCTAACATAAATACATAATCAGAATTCTATCTTTTGCTGAGTAAGCGAAAAAGAGTTGCTGGTATGAGGGGCCCGCATCGGTGAAGAGAATGGTGCTGGTGCTCTGGGGGACTTCCGATTATATAGGCTTCTAGGCTTCTAGGCTTCTAGGCTTCTAGGCTTCTAGGCTTCTAGGCTTCTAGGCTTCTAGGCTTCTAGGCTTCTAGGCTTCTAGAACCGTTGGGTCTTCAGATTTTATCTTGTCATGGGTAAAAGAGTTTCCAGAGAAATTTTCCTCTTGGAGAGGGATGGTTTAGGCAATCTTTGCGTGATTACCTAAATCATTCTATTTCTTTTGATGACTGATCAAAAACTGTTGGTTATTCTTGAAATTTCGTTGCTGGTTTTCATGCCGTTTTTTATGCTGTTTTTTATGGCATGGGATCAGTGTTTCTTTCTTTGTAGAGACATAGATGATGGCAGATAAAGCTTGCCTTCCCTTACGTCGAAGAGGGCGGCCAAAAGGTGCTTTGAATAAAACAACAAGGCGGTTTAATGAAGCCCTTCTTACAGCTGCTGAACAAGCAGGCTACCACTATGGTGAAGAGGGGTTGGTGTCTTATCTTCAATATCATGCACTTAATAATCCTGTGCCCTTCTTCTCGCTTCTCGCAAAGGTTTTGCCTCTGCAACTGACTGGAGAGGGAGGAGAGGCGGTTCAAACAGTCTCACGTGTTGAAATTGTGCCGGTGATCGCAAAGGATAAGGTGCCTGAAAAAGAGAATAATACG
>NZ_BAABIZ010000011.1:20347-27526 GCF_039543045.1 Bartonella jaculi | reverse complement strand
AACAGTGCGTAGAGCAGATCTTTTTGAAGATAAAACCCAAAAGTAAGCGCTCGAGGGAACTCTCTTTTTAATCAAGATATCTTATTTGATCATAAGATCTTACCATGATGACCGTTTAGGGATGACCGCTTAGGGATGACCGCTTAGGGATGACCGCTCAAATCGCTTTTATTCCAAAATTTGAATTTGTTTTTTGAGAAAAGTTGATCTGTGTGCTGCTTGTTGCTGTTTTTGCGCTTCTCGCAAAGGTTTTGCCTCTGCAACTGACTGGAGAGGGAGGAGAGGCGGTTCAAACAGTCTCACGTGTTGAAATTGTGCCGGTGATCGCAAAGGATAAGGTGCCTGAAAAAGAGAATAATACGGTGCTTAAGGAGCGCGGATCTTGAGATTATACTGCTTGGGGCATTTTGTTTGGAGATTGTAGAGTTTTAAGACTGTAGTGTTCGGTGGGCATGTTTCTTGGAGAGCATGGTGTGGGAGGATTGTTATTGTTTTGTCTCTCTTGAAGTGCGTTTGGTTCCTTCATGATGCAAAGCAAATTTTTTGAGATACGTGAAAAGCTTTTCGTTGCAAGCAGGCTACCACTATGGTGAAGAGGGGTTGGTGTCTTATCTTCAATATCATGCACTTAATAATCCTGTGCCCTTCTTCTCGCTTCTCGCAAAGGTTTTGCCTCTGCAACTGACTGGAGAGGGAGGAGAGGCGGTTCAAACAGTCTCGCGTGTTGAAATTGTGCCGGTGATCGCAAAGGATAAGGTGCCTGAGGGATATCAATCCTGAAGAGTGTTGTGTTGTCTTCGGAATTGTGGAGCTTGGGGTGGGTTTCCTTGAGGAGGATAGCTTTGGCACCTTGGTATCTTGGCACCTTGGTACATTGGTATCTTGGTTTCTGGTGAGCGTGGTGCTGGGAGGTATGAGGTCTGGAGATCATGGTGTGTGAGAATGATCGTATTTGAGGATTCATGACAACTGCACAAATTGCTCTTATTCCAAAGCTTATTCCTGTTTTCGCTGGAAAGGCCGATGTGCGTGCCGCTTGGGGAGGAAGGGGCTCCGGAAAAACACGCTCCTTTGCTCTTATGTCTGCTGTGCTTGGATATCGGCATGGAAAAGCTGGAGAACGCGGCATTATTCTGTGTGCGCGGCAATACCAAAATTCACTCAATGAAAGTTCATTGGAAGAAATTAAACGCGCTATTGAAGCCTATCCTTTCCTAAAAGAATATTATGAGGTGGGCGATAAGTATATCAAGTCAAAAGATGGACGTATCGTATACGTTTTTGCTGGGCTTGATCGCAATATTGCAAGTATTAAATCAATGGGGCGGGTTTTTCTCTGCTGGGTGGATGAGGCAGAGCCCGTCACTGAGACCGCTTGGCAAACCCTTATTCCAACTTTGCGTGAAGAAGGAAAAGATTGGAATGCTGAATTATGGGTGACATGGAACCCTTGCCGTGAAAATGCCCCCGTTGAAAAACGCTTCCGAAATGTCGATGATCCTAATATCAAAGCGGTGGAAATCAATTGGCGCGATAATCCGCAATTTCCTGAAAAACTTAATCGAGATCGAAAGGCGGATTTGGCTCAAAGACCCGAACACTATAACCATATTTGGGAAGGCGAATATATGCAAGCTGTGCAAGGCGCTTATTACCAAAAAGCACTGCTTGAAGCAGAACAGGAAGGACGTATTACTACTGTTCCGCGTGACCCGCTGATGCAGGTCAAAATCTTTTGGGATATCGGGGGAACAGGCGCAAAGGCAGATGCTACCGCCTTGTGGGTGGCACAGTTCGTCGGGCGTGAAATCCGCGTGCTCGATTATTATGAAGCACAAGGACAGCCTCTCTCAGAGCACGTGGGATGGGTGTTTCAAAGGGGATATGATAAGGCTTTGATGGTCTTGCCGCATGATGGGGCAACAAAAGATCGCGTTTATAATGTGAGCTTTGAAAGTGCTCTCCAACAGGCGGGGTTTCAAACAAAAATAATTCCTAATCAAGGACTCGGAGCGGTTAAAATGCGCATCGAAGCCGTAAGACGCTTGTTTCCTGCTATATGGTTTAATCGCGATACAACAGGCGCAGGGCGAAAAGCGCTCGCTTGGTATCACGAAAAACGAGACGAACAACGCAATATTGGTTTGGGTGCAGAACATGATTGGGCTAGCCATGGCGCCGATAGCTTCGGACTCATGTGTGTGGCTTATGAACAGCCAAATGTGCGACCGCAAAAAAAATTCTATCGTTCTTCTCACAAGTCTCAAACTTCATGGATGGCCTTTTAATGAAAACTTCTACAGATTCTTTTGATCCAATCGAGCCGCTTGAATATCAAGCGCTCTTTAAAAAACTCGTGGGATGGTATCAGGATGATATTGCACATGTCGAACAATGGCGAAAAAACGCACAAGAAGACTACGACTTTTACAATGGACGGCAATGGAATGAGCAAGATCTTGCCGTGTTGCGCGAACAAAATAGACCGGTTATGACTTTTAACCGTATTGCGCCTTTGATTAATGCTGTGATTGGAGCTGAGCGCAATAATAAACGACAAGTGCAATTTATTCCACGACAAGAAGGTGCCGCATTCGCTAATGAAATCCTCACCGGAGCAGCGGAATGGTTTCGTGATGAGGCTGATGGAGAATATGAAGACTCCGATGCTTTTCAAGATGCCATTATTTGCGGAATGGGCTGGACAGATACACGCCTGGATTATGAAGAAAACCCACAGGGAAAACCCGTCATTGCTCGATTGGACCCAATGAAAATGGTCTGGGATGCCAGTGCCGTGAAGCCTAATCTTATCGATGCTCAGCGTGTCTGGTATATCGATGAAAAACCCCTAGCCGTTGCTCAGGAAATGTTTCCCAATGTCCATTGGAGTGATCTTAATGCGGATTGGGTGAAAAATCATAGCGTTTTGCATCAAATGAACAATGGCGATATGCAAAACTATGGCGTAAATGCTGATGAGGAAAGCTGTTTTCACAGCCCTAAAATGGTCACTTTGGCTGAATGCCGCTGGTTCGAACGTGAGGTCGTTTATAAAGTCCTCGATCCGCTCACCGGAAGGTTTACCGATTATTCTGAGCCAGAGTTTCAAAGCTTATGTAAAGAGTTTCCTACCCTCCAAGCAACAAGATTAACCAGAAAAATTGTCAAACGTGCCTTTTTGGGAAAAAAATTGCTCGATGCTCCTGATAAGCCCTTGGTGCCGCCTAATCAATTGGGATGGGAGTGTATTACCGGTACTTTTGATAAGTTGAGTAGACAGTTTTATGGCATTGTCAAACCAACAAAAGATCCACAACGATGGGCGAATAAGTATTTTAGTCAAGTGATGCATCTGCTGAATAGCCAGTCAAAAGGTGGAATCATGGCTGAACGCGATGCCTTCGATGATGATCGTCAAGCTATCGAAAGTTGGGCGAGAGCAGACAGCATTACTTGGCTGAAAAGTGGTGCCGTTTCAGGGGGAAGAATCCAGCCTAAACCCGTTGCGCAATTCCCGCAAGGATTCTTTCAGCTGTTTAATGAGGCAAAAAGCGCAATCGAACAAGTTACCGGATTGTCTTCTGAATTTGTGGGAACAAGAGCGGTCAATCAACCTGGGATTCTCGAACAACAACGTCGCCAATCTTCACTCAATCTGTTGGCTTCTTTCTTTGATGGATTGCGTCGCTATCGACAACGACAGGGGAAAATTATTCTCTACCTTATTCAAAATTATCTCTCCGATGGGCGTTTGGTGCGCATCGCGGGTGATGAAAATGCCCAGTATGTCCCATTAACACGCGAAATGATCACCAGTTTGGAATATGATATTGTGGTCGATGATGCTCCAACTAGTCTTAATGAAAAAGAGCGCACTTTTGCAATTATTATGCAATTGTTGCCGGTGATGCAGAATTTTACAACACCAGAAATTATGCTCGATCTCTTGCGATATTCACCTTTGCCAGCATCGCTTATCCACAAAATCGCACTCAAAGCGCAAAAACAGAGCGCTCTTGAGGAGGAGCAAAATGCCCGCTCGCAACACAGTGGTAATGCTGGAGAAAATCTAAGTGCGGGGGCGGAGCAGATGATGCAGTCCATTATGCAGATGGCAAATACGCAATAAACCACTTCACTGGAAAAAAACTATCATCTTAATGTCTTAAAAGAGAAAGCATACCCATATGAATCAAGAACACTTAACGCCAGAAGAACAAAACCAATTGAATCAGGATTTTCTTTCCACCACCAAAACGGGAGAAGACACCAAAATTGAAGGCGGAGAAAAAGCAAAAAAACTTGAAGGGAATTTCGAAGGGTATCAGCAAGAATATCAACAGCAAGACACAGCAGCAGAGCGCGCAGCAGCAGAAGGCGCACAACCGAAAGATATCCAAGGTGCAGATGGTGGCGATGCACCGCCAGACCCGCAAAAAGATTTTATGGGGTATATGCAATGGTTGGGGAAAACACTCCATAAACAGGGATTGTTGCATGCTAAACAACAACCTGATGCACCTGTCCGTGAAGCAGAACAGTTGTATTCTTTCTACCAACAGTCTGTGAGTGCTGTTAAACAAAAACATCATGACTTCGATCAAGCTGCTGACTTTATTTATGATACGCGTGCTAAACAATTGGCTGCTTGTGCTGCGCTCTATCCAGAAATGGCTGATCCAAAAGTCGTTGATGAAGTGATTGGCAATGAATTGAAACAGATCTTGCGCGATTGCGCAAAAAAAAATCAAAACCCTGCCGAAGTGATCTACATGATTGCGCAAAAAATTGGCTATACATCATCACAAAGTAATACTGTGGAAAATTTGCAAGAAAGGCATAATTCTGCTCGCACACTTGCTGCTTATAACGGTTTAACTCCTGGGGGACCTATTTCTTTGGATATGCTCGATAAAATGTCAGAAGCAGAATTTAGCTCTTGGGTCAATGATCCCAAAAATAAGGCTGCTTTTAACCGTTTAATGGGCGGTGGAGACCTCTAAAGCAGGCATGCATGGCGATTTTGCCAAGTAGGTATGTGTGTGGGGGGGGAATCTCTAGGGTTTAAGCGTGGTGCAGGGGACTTTGGAGGGAATGCTCGTTGTGGAGGGAACCCTCCACGGGGAATGTTGTCTGAGGGACTTTTCCAAGTAGCTATATGTGTGGGGGGCATTTCTGAAAGCAGGAAGGCACGAGAGGAAATCTCTAGGGTTTAAGCGTGGTGCAGGGGACTTTGGAGGGAATGCTCGTTGCGTGGGGACCTCTCACGGGGGAGTGTTGTCTGAGGGATTTTTCCAAGTGGGTATATGGTGCAGGCATTTCTGAAAGCAGGAAGGCACGAGAGGAAATCTCTAGGGTTTAAGCGTGGTGCAGGGGACTTTGGAGAGAATGCTCGTTGTGGAGGGAACCCTCCACGGGGAATGTTGTCTGAGGGACTTTTCCAAGTAGCTATATGTGTGTGGGGCATTTCTGAAAGCAGGAAGGCACGAGAGGAAATCTCTAGGGTTAAGTGTGGTGCAGGGGACTTTGGAGGGAATGCTCGTTGTGGAGGGAACCCTCCACGGGGGGAGCATTGTCTGAGGGACTTTTCCAAGTAGCTATATGTGTGGGGGGCATTTCTGAAAGCAGGAAGGCACGAGAGGAAATCTCTAGGGTTTAAGCGTGGTGCAGGGGACTTTTGAGAGAATGCTCGTTGTGGAGGGAACCCTCACGGGGAATGTTGTCTGAGGGAATCTCAAAGGGGGGAGAAGCAAAAGCTATCAATAAACAGAAGTCAAAATAACCGATACATCGTCTGCAAAGAGATGTGGAGTAGCAATAACCGGCGCTTTGCCGGGTTTTTTATGTCAATAATCGTTAAGAGGATAAAATGACCGTAACTTATATCGGACTCAATGACCCAATGGCTGTGCGCACATGGTCTAAATTACTGAATCAAGAAGTTTCAAAAGCAATCCCTATTGCTCCGTTGATCGGGAATGATTCAAATAGTATCATACAATTAAAAGATGAAACCAATAAAGCAAGTGGTGATGCAATTAGCTTTGGCTTGCGGGTGCAATTGCTGGGCGATGGGGTGAGTGAAGGACAGACCCTTGAAGGAAATGAAGAAGCTCTGCAATTTCTCAATGACCGCTTGGCAATTAACGAGCTCGTTCATGCTGTGCGGGTCAAAAATGAAGGCACTATCGATCAGCAACGCATTCTCCATGATTTGCGTACCGAAGCCAAAAATGGCTTGGTCGATTGGTATGCTGATCGTCTCAGCATGATGTTCTTCATTCAAGTGTGCGGATATACCGCAAAAACAATCAACTTTGAAGGACGCACGATTACACTTAAACCCGTTCATTACGGATTTAATGCACCAACCGCACCAACCGATAAACGTGTCGTGCGACCCAATGGAAAAACAAAAGATGAAGATTTAAAAGCAAGCGATGTGTTTGATCTTAAGCTCATCGATAAAGCCGTCGAACGCGCTAAATTGGCAAATCCAAAAATTAGACCCGTGCGCGTCGAGGGCGAAAATGTCTATGTGCTCTATCTGCATCCAACACAAGTGACGCAATTGCGAACCAATACAGATGCCGGGCAGTGGCTGGATATTACAAAGGCAATCTATAGTGGAAGCCGCATCAAAAACCCTCTCTATGATGGTTCTTTGGGAATGTATAATGGCGTTGTTTTGCGTGAAGCTGAACATGTTACAGAAGGTGTCGAGGCAGGCACAACAGAAAAAGCTGTGCCAAATGTGCGGCGTGCTGTGCTCTTGGGAGCGCAAAGTGCCGTCATTGCTTTCGGTAAAGACCGTGGGGCAACACGCTATAAATTGGTCGAAGAGCTCTTCGACTATGAACGCGAATTCGGTGTGGCGGCTAAAACCATTATCGGTATGAAAAAAACCCGATACGATTTGCCAAGAAGTACGCAAGGGGCACAGGATTTCGGTACGATCGTGATCCCAACTTATGGTGCGCCTGCTTAAATGCGGGTTGAAAGCTTGTAAAATCTCCCTGCCAACAGAACAACTCTCGTTGGGAGGGGGAAATCCCTTTCGCAAACCAAAGGGCGCAGGATTTCGGTACGATCGTGATCCCAACTTATGGTGCGCCTGCTTAAATGCGGGTTGAAAGCTTGTAAAATCTCCCTGCCAACAGAACAACTCTCGTTGGG
>NZ_BAABIZ010000011.1:19952-20251 GCF_039543045.1 Bartonella jaculi | reverse complement strand
AGGGGGAAATCCCTTTCGCAAACCAAAGGGCGCAGGATTTCGGTACGATCGTGATCCCAACTTATGGTGCGCCTGCTTAAATGCGGGTTGAAAGCTTGTAAAATCTCCCTGCCAACAGAACAACTCTCGTTGGGGGAAATCCCTTTCGCAAACCAAAGGGCGCAGGATTTCGGTACGATCGTGATCCCAACTTATGGTGCGCCTGCTTAAATGCGGGTTGAAAGCTTGTAAAATCTCCCTGCCAACAGAACAACTCTCGGTTGGGGGAAATCCCTTTCGCAAACCAAAGGGCGCAGGGA
>NZ_BAABIZ010000011.1:4980-19857 GCF_039543045.1 Bartonella jaculi | reverse complement strand
AGGATTTCGGTACAATCGTGATCCCAACTTATGGTGCGCCTGCTTAAATGCGGGTTGAAAGCTTGTAACATCTCCCTGCCAACAGAACAACTCTCGGTTGGGGGAAATCCCTTTCGCAAACCAAAGGGCGCAGGATTTCGGTACAATCGTGATCCCAACTTATGGTGCGCCTGCTTAAATGCGGGTTGAAAGCTTGTAACATCTCCCTGCCAACAGAACAACTCTCGGTTGGGGGAAATCCCTTTCGCAAACCAAAGGGTGCAGGATTTCGGTACGATCGTGATCCCAACTTATGGTGCGCCTGCTTAAATACACAGGTTGAAAGCTTGTAAAATCTTCCCGCCAACAGAAAAACTCTCGGTTGGGGGACTAAAATGCCTCATAGGCAAAAGGATTATCATTGCTCATGACTGTTTCGCCTACCGATACTAATCAACACGATTTCACAGATTTTGACCGTTCTCAAACTTTTGAGCATATGGTTGCGCTTATTCAAGATGAAATTGATGATACAACAGCCGAATATTCCATTCAAATTCGAGATTCAATTTTTACTGCTTTGCGTTTGTGTGAACGGGAACCTTTCTTCTTTAATGAAAAAAAAATGCTGACATTTAAAACACAAACAGGAAAAACTTGGTATGGAAAAGAGGATGGTTTCTTTATTTGTCCTGAAATGGTGCTCGAGTCCGTGTTTTTAGGAACATATGCACCAACGCAAACACAATTGCTCTTTAAACCTTGCGAGCTGTTGCAAAAACAATATGGAGCACAGCCTCCTTTAGAAAATCCGGTCTTTTATACTTGCCTTGAGCAAAAAATAGGACTTTTTCCAACCCCTCCAAATGTGGAGACCGTGCGTCTTTCTTATGCTCGTACCCATTTTGGAGAGGAAAACTGTATGCAAGAGGATAATCCTTGGTTCATTCATGCATTTGATCTTGTGAAAGCGCGTGCAAAATACGAGCTCTACAAAAATATCCTCAAAGATCCTGAATATGCTGCTGTTTCTTTCAACGATTTTCAAGAACAGCTGCAAGCCTTGCGCGCGGAAACATCTCGCCGAAAAGGTGCTGCAAATATTCTTCCTGCGGGGTTTTAAATTGATTGCTGCTCTATAGTGTTGATACATGGCATTGGTGTTATGGCATTGGTGTTACCAACAGGAATGTGGATGCATGCTTCTTGATCCTTGGGGAACTTATCAGCTTATTGCCAGCTTAGGGGGATTATACCTCTGTAGCACTTTGCGCTTTACACCCCTTTTGGGGTCTTGTCCTGATCTCGTTTTAGGCGATCTTGCTTTTTGAAAATAAAATAAGCCTTGGCGATGCGAAATGTCGCACGGAAAAGGCGCTGAAAATATTCTTCTCATGGGGTTCTAAATGACTTTTTTTCCAGTCGCTGATTATCGGCCTGATGTTGCTGACATCAATGGAATCTTTACCGATGAGCTTGTTAACGTGTTGCCGGCTGATGGGTCTTATATCCCTATGCCAGGCTTTACCCCTTTGACTGCTCCTTGTCCCGCTCCCATTTTGGGCGCAATTGCTGTTAAAACAAAATCTGGTGTGTCCATTATCGCTGGAACAGAAAAAAAAATCTACCTTCTCAATAATACAACGCTTAAGTGGCAGGATATTAGCCGAAATGGAAAACACTATTTTGCTAATGTCGATGCCCCTTGGTCTTTCGCTCTGTTTGGTGATTATGTCATTGCGGTGAACGCTAATGATAAGCCACAAGTCATCGATATTAATCATGATAACAGATTTAGAAACTTAAAGGGAAACCCACCACAAGCTGGTATCGTGCGTGTCTGGGGCGATTTTGTTTGTCTGATGAAATTGACAGAAAATCCGCGGCGCGTCCATTGGTCAGGATTGAACGATGCAGAATGTTGGACCGTCGGACAAAAAAGCTGCGATTATCAGGATTTCCCGGATGGCGGATTCGTGCAAGGGGCTACGGAAACAACAAATCCAATCATCTTTATGCGTTCTGCTATCTATGCTGGGGCCTTTATCCCTGGCTCGAAAATTATCTTCAGTTTCCAAAAAATCCACGATAAACGTGGGGTGAAAAACGCTGATTCTATCGTTTGTCGTGGCGATTTTGCATTCTTTGCCGATGAAGGCGGATTTTATCAGATAACACATGAGGGACAGATCATACCTATTGGTTTCGAAAAAGTGGATCGAACGATAACCACACAAACCAATCATAATAACAATTTAACCAATCTCTCTGCCGCTATCGATGGCGTTTATAATCGTG
The DNA here is from genome assembly GCF_039543045.1 of Bartonella jaculi. Classification (NCBI taxonomy): domain Bacteria; kingdom Pseudomonadati; phylum Pseudomonadota; class Alphaproteobacteria; order Hyphomicrobiales; family Bartonellaceae; genus Bartonella; species Bartonella jaculi. Next base: position 17,580 of record NZ_BAABIZ010000011.1, on the reverse strand, counting down.
TTTATTGGATGATCGATACCGGTGATAAAACTCAAGAACGCATTTTGCTTATTTATGATTGGGGATTGCAAAAATGGACAAAAGCCGCTGTGAACATCAAAATGATCCTGCCTATTTTCTTAGCTGGGACTACTTTGGAAGGACTTGATCGAATTTCAAAGAGCGTTGATGGTTTGTCTTTTTCTCTCGATAGTAAGATTTGGCAAAATGAATCACCCGTTCTTGGAGCCTTTGATTCCCAAGGGAGACTGGGCGCGTTTTCTGGACAACCGATGGCTTGTGTTGTCACATCACAAGAAATGGGGCAGACAAATGGTATGATGACGCGCGTGAGAAATATTATGCCGCAGGTCAATAGTGGAGAGTTCTATTTGTCTGTGGGAATGCGTTTGCGTCAATCCCTGGAAGAGAAAACTATTTGGTTGCCAGAAAAAAAACCTTCCCATAATACGGGACAAATTCATTCTCGCGCAAGAGCACGGTTTTATCGCTTTAAATTACGCATCCCTGAGGGGGTGAATTGGTCGCATGTGACAGGATTTGATGTTGAATTTAAGACTGCCGGCATGCGGTGAGCATGCCCAGACTGTATGAGAAAAAGTATGCGGTGAGCATGCCCAGACTGTGAGAAAAAGCATGCGGTGAGAAAGCATGCGATAGCCGTGCCCAGACTGTATGAGAAAAAGCATGCGGTGAGAAAGCATGCGATAGCCGTGCCCAGACTGTATGAGAAAAAGCATGCGGTGAGAAAGCATGCGGTGAGCATGCCCAGACTTGTATGAGAAAAAGTATGCGATAGCCGTGCCCAGACTTGTATGAGAAAAAGCATGCGGTGAGTATGCCCAGACTTGTATGAGAAAAAGCATGCGGTGAGCATGCCCAGACTGTGAGAAAAAGCATGCGGTGAGAAAGCATGCGGTGAGCATGCCCAGACTTGTATGAGAAAAAGCATGCGGTGAGTATGCCCAGACTGTATGAGAAAAAGTATGCGGTAGTGATGCTGAATTGTAAAAAAAAACACTATCGGTGCTTTTATGCTCTTTGGTTGCTAACTTATTTAAATGTGCAAGACTTCAATGTAATCCGTACAAATTTTAGCAAGAGGCATCTGAAAATATAAAAAACAAGGTGAATGCTTGTGTAGATGAAAACATGGTCAGAAAAAAAACTGAAAGACATACAGAGCTTACCGAAGCAGAAAAAGAAATGCTTCAAGAAATGATAGTTACTTACCAAAGTGTGAAAATGATGTCACGCTTGATGAAGTGGATAGTATTCCTTCTCTTTTTGCTGCTCCTTGATTTTGCACGTCTTATGGATGCCATAGATAATATCTTTGCACATTTAAAGCAGTGGTTCTCAAAGAATTGAAAATTTGTCGATTCCATTGTGCTCTCGGGGAGTAGCATGCCAAACGCTCATGACAAAAAATGCATTAAGCATGACGAAAAATCCGCTCATAGAGTTCATTGCCAGAGGGCTGAAAAAACAAAATTATGACACACAAACACGACAGTCAAAACCTTTATTCTGCGCATCTCACACAGAGATGGTCGTGGGAAAAAATAGCGCCCTATCAAGAGGATATAAATGCTGCTTTGCAAAAATATGCTAAACGATTTCCCGATGATGTGTGCTTGGAAACAATTGCGCGAGAAATCGCTACCGGACAAGCACAATTGTGGCTGATCTTGAAAAATAAAACCCAATTTAGCGCTTTCGCGATTACCAAAATTGAAATAACCAAGACAGGGAAAAAATACGTCGTCCTTACCGATCTTGCTGGAGAGGGAGGGCTGAAATTGGTCAAATTGATCGATAAGGTTGAAGAATGGGCGCGCTCAATCAATGCTGAGGAAATGCAAATGTTTGGAAGGTCTGGATGGGCTAAAATGCTTGGCTATCACGGATATTCTCGTCATCTTATTCATTATAGAAAGGCTCTGGTTCCATGAGAAAAAAAGTAACACCGCAAGTGCAAACAACAACACAAACAAATGCACCACCCGCTTGGGCGGAAGAGATCCTTAAAAAAGCTAGCTCGCAAGCGCTCAATCTTTATAATCAAGGACTGGGCGGTAGTGTTTATCAAGGGGAGCGCGTTGCGGGGCTTGGCAATATGACAAAAAATGCCCTCTCAGGTCTAGAAAAGGCTGCCGATCAGTATAACAATCCTGCTCTTACTCAGTGGTTTAATGCCCCAACGCAAAGCGCAAATAATCTCTTTAATATGGCAAAGGGAAACAGCATTGGAGCCAATAGTAATTTTAATGCTGCGTTGCAAAATGCTCTCAATAAAACCTCTGATGCCATTAATCAATCGATGTCTGGAGCAGGGCGCTACGGTTCTGGGGCACACACCGGGGTGCTCGCCGATGAACTGGGGGCATTGGCAACAAATGCGACCGCGCAGCAGTATAATCAAGATATCAAAAATATGATGAATGCTAATCAGATGATTGATCGTTCACTGGTGGACCAGATTAATGCTGCTAACAGTTATTTTCAAGGACAAAGTAATGCGCAAAGTAATGCTTTAAAAGGTGGGATAATACAAGATGCAAACCGCCAAAATGTCTTGGATGCAGAACGCCAAAAATGGACCGAAAAAGATAATCAAGGCTGGAACCGCTTGGCACAGTTGCTGCAAATGGGAACACAAGCCGCCGGAAATTACGGTACCACATCTGGACGGTCCACAACAATGCCTTCTGTTACAAAAGATCCGTTACGTGATGCACAACAAGTGCTTGGATTGGTGGGAGGACTTTTTGGCCTTTCTGATGTGAGGGCTAAAGAAAATATTGTCCCTGTGGGCAAAAAAAATGGCTATCCGCTTTATGTGTTTAACTATAAGGGAAATCCGCAACGCTATCGCGGCGTTCTTGCTCAAGAGGTGCTGCGTTTGAATCCCGATGCCGTCTTTGTCAATGCAAAAACAAAACTCTTGCATGTTGATTATGACAAAATTGGTTTGAAAATGAAGAAAATTAAAGAACCTAAAAAGAAAATCTTTTCTTTCTTTTCTTCTCTGTTTGCTCGTCTTCACTTTTTGCAAAAAGGATATCTTCTATGAGCTCGATTTATGATTGGTCACTTATGGCATCCGAAAATGCTTATGCCGATGAGATTATCAACTGGGCAGAAGGACAACCCCCAAGTACAGTGAATGATAGTGCTCGCGCGATGATGCAACGAATCAAAGAGTATTTATTAGATAATGGGGGCGTGGTAGAGACACAGTTTACCACAAGAGAGTATGACAATACTACATCTATTCGTTTGACCACAAAATCTTCTGTCGCATCGTATACTGACGGTATTGTTGTGCGATTCAAAGCACAAGGGGTGAATAAAGGAAAAACAACTGTGGCGTTAAATCAATTAACGGCACAGCCCGTTTATAAGATAACCGCAGAGGGAATAAAGCTTTTAAAAGGTGAAGAAGTTCAAACAGGTGGTCTTTATGAGCTGGTCTATTCTCGTGGTATTGCTGGAAAAAATCTAGATGGTTGGTTTTTAACCAATCCTACAATCATATTTCCTCCAAGTTTTCCGGCCGGCTTTATTGCATCTTTTGCTATGGAAAAATTACCTGAAGGTTGGCTGTTGTGTGATGGTAAAGAGTATTCGCGAAAAGAGTATAAAGATCTCTTTGAAGCAATTGGTGAAAAATGGGGATATGGGAACAATTACTCAACATTCAATGTACCTGATTTGCGTGGAATGTTTTTGCGTGGGCTGGATTGTGGAAAACAGATCGATAAAGGTCGTGTTTTAGGAAGCAGGCAACAAGATTCCTTTAAAGCCCATACCCATGAAGGAAAAACAAATAAAGTAGGCGAACATACGCATACTGTTCCTGGTTGGAGCTACTTTCCTACACAGACTTTTGGCAGAGGAATGAATGGAGTCTATTATGAATTTAAAGAGTTTGAAACTTCTACTGCAGGGGCACATGAGCACAAACTTGACTTGCAAAAAACAGGTGGTGATGAAACACGTCCTGTCAATGTTGCCGTTGTTTATGCTATTAAAGCGTGAAAACTGAACCCTCTTGTATTGCTGCCCTCCCTTTAAAGCATCGTTGAATCACATGCGTTAGGACATTGAACGCTTGGGTTGCTCGCATCTTTCAGTCAATTTTAAACCTCTGCGCATGTGCTCAAAAGCGCGCTGGTGCGAACGCGTAAAATCAGCAGATGTCGTTTGCTCTTTATTCTTTACCAAATGAGGTCATACAATGGCACTTTTCCCATTTTCTATCTCCGATATTGATGATCCTGAATGTATTCGCGTGGTTCTTTATGCAAGCGGAAGAATGGGACATGCTCCTTTAAATGCTCTGTTGAACCAAATGCGTCAAGATATCGAGCGTTTTAATAAACAACAGAGCAAAGACATTACACAACTCATGCAGCGTGTGGATGCGTTAGAACAACAATTGAAAAAGATCTTGCCAAATTCTGAGAAGGCTGAACCTAAGCAGGAGAGCCAAAAGAGTCAAAGGGGTAAGAAAGAGGACATATCAATCATTGCTGGTGATTTCGTAGGATTTCACGCTCCTCACATATCTGCTGGAATTGCAAGTAGTGGCATAAAAGCTCATGGCTCTGATTTCTTAACCTTGTCATCTTTTAAAGCCGAAAAGACTTGAGGAGTTTTTAAAAAATGCGAAAAATTTCAAAAGAGGGGCTGGAACTCATTAAACAATGGGAGGGGCTCCGCTTGCAAGCTTATCAAGATGTCATTGCTGGGTGGACAATTGGCTATGGGCATACGGCAAAAGCAGGAGAGCCAATTGTAAAGGAAGGAATGCAAATTACTGCTGCACAAGCGGAAGACCTCTTGCAAAAAGATCTCGCACAATTTGAGCAAACGGTTGAACAGAGGGTTGAGCGGTCTTTAACCGATGAACAATTTGCTGCTCTTGTGTCTTTTTGCTATAATGTGGGAGCAGAGGCGTTTGGCAATTCTACGCTGTTGAAAAAACTCAATAAAGGGGATTATAAAGCTGTGCCGGCTGAATTGCAAAAATGGACAAAAATGGGAGGAAAACGCTTGCACGGGCTTGTCCATCGGCGCGCTGCTGAAGCAGGTTTGTGGGCTAAAGGTGCTTATGTGTCCTCCAATTATCAAGAGGTAGAACCACCCAAAAAAAACTTTTGGCAGAATGGCGAAGTTTGGGCACCAATCGTTGGCTCTTTTTCAGGCTTAACAGGGATTTTAACTGGTCAGGGACCTGTACAATGGGCTCTCGCTGTTGTGATGATTTTGGCGACAATCGCTGGTATTGGCATGTCGGTCTATCGGATGAGAGAAGAATATCGGTGATTTTTGTGGGGCGTTGGAGCTTCATTGCTGCCTGTATTCTTGCTGTCCCATGGGACCAGCTTTTTTTATGGATGCTTTATTGAGCATAACAGAATTTTGATTCAAGACGTTTCAACTTTTTAGGTCTGTCTTGCTCTTGGATAAAGCGCTAGGGGCAAGGTGCTAGGAAAAGGTACCACTGTCTTGCGTGAGATGGTGTTGACCTTGATTATTCATAAAGCGCCATAGTGGGTGAAATTCCAGCTATTCTTATCACATTGGATTATGATAAAAGACTGCTTTTTAGAAAAAGTAATACTGTTGGGGAGTGTTTATTCGTTTTCTGGAAAACGGTTTTAGTACCGAAGGTACAATGGGAAAAATGGTCATTCAAATTTTGGTAGCTGTAGCAGAAGCTGAACGTGCACGTATTTTGGAGCGGATCAATGATGGACGAACTGCGGCTATGGCAGAAGGTGTAAAATTCGGTCGAAAGCCTCATCCAAAGACAAAAATAATATTTGCGCTGATTAAGTAAGGACTTTCATCCAAAATTGTTAAGGAAAAAAACAGGGATCTCTCACGCTGCTTGTTTCTGGCTTAAAAGACAGCTTGCTATAAGCAATTCGAGGAACATTGATTAACCAAATCAACTCTTAAATTAAATATAAATAAGCATTACAAAAAGGAGTTTTCTATGAAAAGAAATTACCCAGAAGTTATATGACTGATGCTGAACGTGAGGAATTACAAGCAGGCGGTTTAGATCAAGATGGTATTTATACTGCCGAGTCAGAAGCTGCAGATCATGCCGGTGATGGCAACGCAGCATGGGAATGGTTGGCAATGACTGAGCCTCCAGCGCATACACTTTTGTTTCTTAGATCTGAACATGGAGCACAATTTATTCGTGATATGGGGTTTTCTACAAAAAAAGCTGATGAGAAATATGGTCCAGATTGGTTAGACAAAGGTGTTATGATAGGAGGAGATTATTTCTGAAGAAGATAACAAGATAGAAAAGATTTTTTTCCGTGAAAATAACTATGTAGAAAGTCGAGCTCAAACATTAGCGTCTAAGAAGCTATGGAGTGTGTGGAATGAATTGTATGATCATGTTTGTGATGTTGGACGTAGCAATGACTTATCATTACTTATTAGTACAGAACGAAAAATTGTAGCAAATGATTTGTTTAGATATGCCAAGAGAAAGTCTATGGCAGGGAGCCTCAAAACAGCTTTAGCGGAAATAGATGTTATTAAAGATCATGTAATGATTGTTTCTGATCCTAAACAATATGATATAATCAATAGGGGACATAAGCTACCAAAGCTTCGTAAAAATGAATTGCCTTATGATGGAGCGCGACGAGCAATGGCATCACATTATACACGGTTGAGAAGTCTCGACAAAGGGCGTTTAACAGATATTGAAAAGTCTATCCTTGATATGCGGATGAATAATATGAAGCTAATGCGCAAGATCTATGAAAAAATGCAAGCTAAAGCTATTGGTATAGATCTTGCGCGCGATAAAGGTCATTCTCTTTGATGATAAAGTATAAGGGCTTGTAAAGCTTATCTGTCGTTTGTTCCTATAATGGTTTACAAGCCATAAAGGGTGGTTTGCGTAGGGATTTATTAAACATTTTTCAAGACTATAGTCTCGTCTAAATCATGATAATACTTTGATTTCTAAACAAGGCAGCATATCGTATATTTGCACGAGGTATGTTGTTTTTTGAATGAACACCGCTGGTTACTAAGGTATCTCTGCCCAAAAATCCCAGGCTATACGCCAAGAGAGTTTTGAAAAAAGGGAGGATTGAGAAAGCTTCCTTTCTCTACATTTTGAATCGGGTATGAGAGGCTTGTTGGTGTATTGTTTCTTAATTGTAGGACCTAGGTTGGATAAAAAGACAAAGCAGAGAGTTTTTTTAATTGAATGATGTTGTCTTCAAGTTCATAGCTTAAGAGAAGAGCGGTGGTGCTTTTTAATTTTATTTAAATAGCTCTTTCAAAAGCTCTTTATTTATGGCCAAAAGGCATCTTTCAGTTTTCTTGTTTTACGGTGATGCGTTTGGAGAACGCAAATTTTTTCCCCTTAACTTGTGTCAAATAGGACCTTAAAACGGTCCCCCAAAATATTTCAACTGAATATCATTACCGCTGACAAAGTCTCATTGTTTTGCTTAAAAAAGCTCTCTGTGAGATTATGCTGACATTTCTCAAAGAGTTTGATCTCTTTCTCTTTGGCTCTTTAAAAAAAAGCAGGAAGATGGTTCGTTCTTGTTGCGTTCGTGTTGGTTGTGAGGGGGACAATGTGGAAGGAAAAGTGAAATCTTTTCCTATCTTGTGAAAAGTGTGTGAGGCACTCTAAAGCATTGGCAGCGGTGACACAAAAAGTGGGGGCGGGGGTGTTAACACTTGTGTATTGGTTTTGATCAGAAAATCAGTCATATGGCTTATATGGGATTTTAACATCAACAAAGTCTTATGGTCGTGCCTTTACACTCCTTTCATCATGTAAACGCAAAAAAAATTCCAACAATAAAAAGAATAAAAACGTTATTACTTACAAAGAAAAAGAAGTGTTTTCACACAAAAAAATTGATAGGATGTGGTTGCAACATGTATTGTGTGGAGTGACGCTTCACTCATTTTTGCTATAAGAAGCTTATCTTGAGAGAGTCAAAGGATATGGTCTTTATGGAACAAAGAATCCGCGCAAGGCAAAAAGCTTATTTTAAAAAATTATATCGTAAGATCGCTTTTGTTTGCGTGCTGCTCTCTTGTGCGTTGGTTTTTTGTTTTGCCGTTGTAAAAATCGTCAATCATTTTTTTCCCAATAAACACGTAATCCAACAAGTTCCTGTTGAATTGGCTATTCCAGTCTTTGATCACCGCGTGTATTGCAAGGAAATTTCTGCTTCAGTGATGCCTCATATAAAGAGGGAAGTTTATCAGCACTGTATTCATGTGGAAAGTGAAGCCTATTTTGCAATTCGTGAAATATGGGACACGCTTTCCGATCCTGTAAAGAAAAAATGTATGAAAATAGTCCGACCGGGGGATGGAAACTATTTTCTCTTACGGGATTGTGTTCTCAATGAAAAAGAGAATGAAAAAACCAAGTTGCGTAATCACTTTTAAGTTTTTACACGAAAATTGAAGAGAAAGTAAAACTGGATCAAAAAATATAAAAACTATCCTTTCAAAGAATATTGCATTTTGGAAAGCTTGTAGCTTCTTTAAAGTTACGGCTTTAAAGTTTAGAGTGGGAGTGCGGCAAAAATTTTCTCTCTTTTCGCGTATCTGGAGATATTTATTAAGCAGTTTGAAAAATATCATAAAGTAAACACACATGCTGGAAAAAACAAACGCTGAAGGTTTTTCTTGCTTTTCATGGTTATGGTCTTGGGGGCGTCGTGAAAAGAGATACACAAAAGCAGACACTTTTGACTTTTGTTCAAAAAGCAAGAAGATCTTTCATTTTCTTGTGTGACAGTTTGTATATTTTTAATCCGAAAAATGCTTCAGTCAAAGTTATAAAACTTGTCCTTTGCACTTGAAATAAAGATAGTTCTACTGCTCATTGGCGCGTTCGTTGGGGGCGTTGGGTGGCTGAAGAGAACGCGGGTGTTTGCTACATCTGCTTGAGATAAGATCTGTGGTCCTTTGTTAGCGCTCTATAAATTTCCGTTGGCTTTTCCTTGTCGCTCTGGGAAATGGAGAGTCGCTCTGGGAAATGGAGATCTCTTAAGGAGGTTTTCCGAGGTTGACAGATTTTTCCGGTAGGAGAGGACAGGACGCTGTTTGGTTGAGAGCAAAATTTGTTCTCTTCTGTCTTGTGCGAAAAAAGAGTTGAAACGCTCGTGCTTAAAATAACAAAGAATCTTGGTGCAAAATAGGGGGAGGGGTGCTGGTGCCATTCGCTCAAACATCTGGTATCGTTTTTTGGGGGGCGTTGTTGGTCGTTCCTTTTGCAAAAGTCTTTGGTATTTTGTTCCTATACTGAATTTGTACGCTGAGCTTGTCACCAACTTGTGATCTCGTTCCTTTCTCAATCCCGCGGGACTGAGCCCAAAATTTATCGTGATGTTGGGCAGCGTTAGAAAGAAGAGTGATATGATGACGGTCATAGTACTTGAATAATGCTCCATGTTAATCTATCTAAATATAAAGAGTCTTGTAAAGCGTTCGTGAATTTTTACTTAAAATTTCTGTTTTTAAGGGAATTTTCATTTTTAAGGGAACTTTCTTTTTAAGGGGGTTGTTTTAGTACAGAAGAAAGGCTATGGTATATGAGAATCTATTCGCGCAGTAAATGTGGGGTATAAGCGCTTTTAAGCTTAAATGCGTGAAGAGTGGGAAATATCAGCTTTTTGAGATCGATGGTTTTAGAGGAAAAAAGAAATCCCTGTTTTTTCTGGCAAAAGTTGTTTATTTGCTGGAAAATAAGGTGTATATGTGTCTTGTTTTTCTTCTTTTTCCACAAGATGGTTATTTTTTAGTGAAATATGGACTATTTTAAAAAAAAACACTTGGCATTTTGTATGAACCTCTCTAGGTTCTTGCTCGTTAGCAGAGAGATAGGGATTTTTGGGCTTATGGTTCCCCTGCTGTTTTTGTGATTTTCAAAAAATATATGTTTTATCAAATATCAGTAGGTATCATTTAGAATAAAACGCGGATAGCCTGATAACCGTATTTTCAACACGATCGGCATTATCAAAAAGTAATGCTTATCAAAGAAGAGTCATTAAGACGTACACACACTCCAAAAGGGATAAAGATGAGGCCACAACAAAATAGACGGGCGCGCGGTCGTAACAACAACAATAATAATAATAATAACAATAACAACAACAATAATCGTCGCGGCCCTAACCCGTTGTCTCGGAATTATGAAAGTAGCGGTCCGGATGTTAAAATTCGCGGAAATGCTCAACAAATTGCCGACAAGTACATAAGTCTTGCGCGTGATGCACAAGGAGCTGGCGATCGCGTTATGTCAGAGAATTATCTACAACATGCTGAACACTACTTGCGTATTATTCTCGCAGCGGCTGGGCAAGCGTCCCAATCTGTTCGGCGTGATGAAAATCGCGATGAAAACAATGAGCAAGAGTACAGCGGAACAAACGCTGAAGGTGAGAAAAAAGACACTGTTGGTTGTGATGTGGATGTATCGCAAACACAGACACAGACACCCAAAAATGGGAATGGTCAACACACAAAGGTACAAAATGGCTATGCAGATGATGATTCGTTAGAGGCTAACGCTCTATCGGATAAAAAACCTGATCAAGAGCAAAGTGCTGCTGGAGAGAGTGCTGGACCTGTCAAAAAAACACGTCGACCTTCTCGTCGGCGTGCGGTGCGTTCCCAAGAAGAATCACTCCTTGAACTTTCACATTTGGGGCTTTCTCAGGCTGAGTCAGAAACTTCTCAAAATGGGGATGCGTCGACGGAAAAAGATGCTTCTTTGCCTATGTTGGGTGAAGAAATCCAGAGAAAACCGCGTCGGCGTCGGGCAGTGACATCTCCGGCAGAGGAAAATGTTTAAAGCAAAAGTGATGATCTAACACCCTTAGGGATATTGTTACCTGATCTGGATTTGAGAGGGTGAGTGCCTTCCAAGAGCTTGATTGTAACGGGGGAAATGTTTTGTGCAAAATAATTTGGTGCAAAATAATTTGGTTGTGGGCAATGGAGTTCTGTGAGCGGTTCTGAGGGTGGTGTTTTGCTTTTCTCAAAGGGCGAGATCTTTAGTGATCCTTTGATTGGATGAAGAAATCCAGAGAAAACCGCGTCAGCGTCGGGCAGTGACATCTCCGGCAGAGGAAAATGTTTAAAGCAAAAGTGATGATCTAACACCCTTAGGGATATTGTTACCTGATCTGGATTTGAGAGGGTGAGTGCCTTCCAAGAGCTTGATTGTAACGGGGGAAATGTTTTGTGCAAAATAATTTGGTGCAAAATAATTTGGTTGTGGGCAATGGAGTTCTGTGAGCGGTTCTGAGGGTGGTGTTTTGCTTTTCTCAAAGGGCGAGATCTTTAGTGATCCTTTGATTGGATGAAGAAATCCAGAGAAAACCGCGTCAGCGTCGGGCAGTGACATCTCCGGCAGAGGAAAATGTTTAAAGCAAAAGTGATGATCTAACACCCTTAAGCATGTTCCTCTCTTAACGGGGGTGGGGAGATGATATTTCTTTCGTTGTTTCCACGGAAAGAACAGAAATAAGTGCACCAGTATGATAATTGTAAACCATAAATTTTGTGTGACCATCTGGTGTTAAAATTTTTAACACAATATTGTGTTCCGAAAGGCTTTGCGACACAATCTGTGTTTTTTCCGGTAAGGAGAGCGTGTGGTGGGCAATTTTTGGATTTTTACTGTAAGAGGAAAAGGAAGCTGTTTGTTTTTGAGCTGATCCCGTTGCAGTAATTTTGTATACAATTAAAAACAGTACGACAAGAATAGAAATGAGCGTTATGACGATAGAAATCATCATGAGACGCATAAGCTTTTTTCTCACGCGTTCTACGGCTGGGTCTAAAGGTCGATCTTCAGACAGAGCGCTTTGCTCTGCGCGATGGTCTTTTGAAGTTTGAATCTGTTTCGTATCCATCATGCTGCACTCTTCCATTAATTATTCTCTTAGAGCCTGATGGGTTTATGCTGTTACGGTTTTTTGTGCAAGAGGTTTATGGGGGGTGGATGTAAAAGAGGGGAGGATACGGCTAAAACAATCTGCTGCGTGGACTGCGGATAGGTTAATCATCGATGCTTTGGCTTTTTAGCAGGAAATTGCCTTGGTTTGTTACAGCCCAGATCATATTAACTTGTTGTTGTAAGTTTGCCTGTACCTTTGTACATTGCGCAAAGATTTGTTGCCCATAAGAGGTAAATTTTTTGGTTGATGGTATCATGGCTTGCTCACACGCTTGAGCTGTTGGATAGGTTTTGGCCATTGTATTGTCAGAATAACAGCTGTTAAAATCATCTGTACATGAAACAACCAAGAGGATAAAAATAAGAGGATTCATAAAATATTTTCCAAATGAGAGGTTGACAGTACGGAACGCAATCTGTCAGCTCTAGAGAGCGTTCTCATTGTAAAACGTTCTTAAAGATTCTTTGTTCCAGCAGGCATTGTTCCAGCAGGCATTGTTCCAGCAGGCATTGTTCCAGCAGGCATTGTTCCAGCAGGCATTGTTCCAGCAGGCATTGTTCCAGCAGGCATTGTTCCAGCAGGCATTGTTCCAGCAGGCATTGTTCCA
>NZ_BAABIZ010000011.1:0-4882 GCF_039543045.1 Bartonella jaculi | reverse complement strand
CAGTGATTGCGTGAAGAGATTTAAAAAAAACGCCTCGATGCTCTCTAATATTGGCAGAGGAGAATGTTTAAACCAGACGAATGATATGTTGCGCCTTCGTGGGAACTACCGGATTTGGATTCAAGAGGGCAGGATTTGAGCCGGTGCGTGCATGCCAGTAGACGAGATTTTCAAAGCAAACTCCTAAGAGCTGGTTGTGGGGAAAAAATATCTTGGTGCTGGGCAAATGGCGTGGCTTGGGGGCGTGGCTTTTGGGAGGCGGATTGGGCCGGTTTTTGGGGGCCTCGTGTTTTGCTCTTTTGTTTCACAAATGTTTTGAGCGTTTTTAAAAAAGGATATCGAAATAATCGTCAGGAACACAGAGGCAATAAACAATCCCTGTCTCTGTCCATTTTAAAGAAGCCGAACCATTTACAGATACAGGGACAATCTTTTTTAAAACAGCACTGCCAAAACACGCTTTGTTCTCACTAGAAAGAAGAGTTCCCGCTTCAAAATTTTCATTCCAAGTGATAAGAAGTTGCGTCGTTTCGTTCATTTTTGTGTGGATTTCACAACGCACACAAACACTACCCTTTTCTTGTGAGAGAGCACCAAAAGAAAGAGAATTAACAATGAGTTCATGAAAAGCCAAACCAATATGCAAAGCTGCATTGGGAAAAAGATAAGGATCCACGCCTTCAATGGAAAAGCGTTCTGTATCTTTTATCAAATAGCCCGAAGTTTGCGATTGAACTAATTCGCGAAATTGCGCTCCACGCCAATCAGAATCGGTGATCAGATCTTGAGAATGCGAAAGAGAATGGAGCCGTCCTTGAAATTTGCGTAAGAAAACCTGAAGCGATTCAGTATAACGTGCGGTTTGACTCGCAATACTTTGAATGATGGCGAGAAGATTTTTAGAACGATGACTCACTTCGCGAAGAAGTACTTTTAGAACTTGCTCACGACGGCGTAATCCTGAAATATCAACACCGGTGGTGATAATGCCGATAATTTCTCCGTTATCGTTAAGGTGGCAATCAATAGAAAATTTGTACCAAAGTGCTTGTTTGGACGTGTCCTCAAACCGGGCTTCAATGGTTTGCATTTTGCCAGTGGCTAAAACTTGCAATTTGATCGTTTCCATATTGTCAGCGAGATCAAGCGAAAAAAAATCACCATCACGACATCCCACACGCCATTTGCTGTGTAAATGCTGAGGCAGGTTTTCAGCCCATAAATAAACCAGATTGGTTGTCTGATAGAGTACACAAATATCAGCGCCACGTATCGCTTGCATGAGAGCACTGAGATGTGATCTATCCATCGGTGGAATAGGCGTAACGATCATGGTTAAGATGTTACTCTGTTCTAGGCAGCTTTGGAAGCATTCTCTTGGAAAAATAAAGCCTGGGAAATAAGCGCCTTTACCATATCAGGATTAAAGGGTTTCGTGACTAAAAAAGTCGGCTCTGGACGCTCTCCGGTCAATAATCTTTCAGGAAAAGCCGTAATGAAGATCACTGGTATACGGTCATTCTTTAAAATGTCGTTGACTGCATCAATGCCAGAACTGTTGTCAGCTAATTGAATATCAGCCAAAATGAGCCGTGGCTTCTTTTTATGATACAGCACAACAGCTTCATCGCGGGTGCGCGCAATCCCTACAACCTGATGACCTAAACTTTCTACCATTTGCTCAATATCCATCGCAATGAGTGGCTCGTCCTCAATAATCATTACTTCTGTGGCTATTTGTTGAGAAATGTCAAGCGAGGCTTGATTCAAAAACTTGCGAAATTCTTTCGCATCAAGATTCATAATTTCGCTCGCTTCCTGTTCATTAAAGCCTTCGACAGCAATCAATAAAAATGCTTGGCGTGCACGCGGGGTGAGATACGATAATTTGGCACTGGTTTTTTGTTCAAGACCAAATTGTGGCAGCGGTTCGGGTATATTCGGTGTGGTTTGGTCAAAAAGATGACAAAAAAGCCAATAGGTACCAATCCGGTCACTCGATGTTTGGGGAAAAATAGAAATGTCAGCAATGAGAGCTTCCAACATTGCTGAGACATAAGCATCGCCAGATGATTGGCTGCCCGTGACAGATCGGGCAAAACGTCGAAGGTAGGGAAGATGCGGTGCGATGCGCGTTGATAATGACATGATTTATAACTCCTTTGACCTTTTGCAAGCATTCTGTTGATTGAAATCCTCAAGAGAGGAAAAAGTTCCTTCGCTCGTATGGAACTTTTTGCATACAACCATATTTACAACTATTAGGCGAAAAAATGTTCTAGCTGCTACTTATAATATATGGATTAGGGGGATGAAAAATGAACGACCGTGATGAAAAAAATCTCACCAATCATTTAACGTTTGGAGAAGATCTTCTCGGCGTTAATAGCCAAATAGCACGAAAATTACGCCAGTTTTACATGGAAATTCAGGAAGAAGCACTTCCACTGCGTTTGCTAGAGCTCTTGGATAGGTTGGAAAAGGCAGAGCAATTTAGCTTAAACAATGTGGAAAAGGTTTGATCCTTTATGGCAAAGGGCGCGAAAAACTTTAAACAAGAACTCCTTTTGGTTCTCCCCGCTCTGCGGGCTTTTGCACTTTCTTTAAGCGGAAGACATGATAAAGCTGAGGACTTGGTGCAAGATACCGTTATGAAAGCGTGGGCTAAGCAAGACAGTTTTGAAATGGGAACAAATCTTAAAGCTTGGCTTTTTACAATTTTGCGTAATGAATTTTACAGTCAAATGCGCAAAAGAGGAAGAGAAGTTCAAGATAGCGAAGGCGTGTTTACCCAAAATATGGCTGTTCATCCAGCTCAATATGGATCGCTTGATTTGCAGGACTTTAAAAAAGCCTTAAATATGCTCTCCGCTGACCAAAGAGAAGCCATTATTCTCATTGGAGCCTCCGGTTTTTCTTATGAAGATGCTGCCAATATTTGTGGCTGCGCTGTTGGAACAATTAAAAGCCGTGTCAGTAGAGCCCGTAATCGCTTACAGGAACTGCTCAAAGTCAATGGTGAATCCGATTATGGTCCCGATTCTTATTCGGCTGGAAGTACATTATGTTCATTTAATGGCTAAAAAAGCATAATAATTATGGGGGGTAGCCTTGTTTTTTTTATTCCCGTTATAGCTATTACAGTAAAGTTAGCATCTGAGGAAATTCAGAATATTTGGACTGAACCTTAGGAAAATAACGGAAGTCTAAGGGATGAAAACATCCGTTGGGCTTGGTCGTTATGACTCTTGAGGCTGTCTTCCTTGGTGCTGAAAAATGACTATTTTCAGGTTCGCCGATGGAAATTCTATGACAACAAAGACGAATTTGCTTTCTCAAAGTCCTTCTTCTGATGTAACAATATCACGTTGGCGGTGGATGGCGATTATTGTTTCTCTGGTAATGGCGCTTTTGGCTTCGGTCTTTATTATGCTGCTTTCAAACGCCGTTGATCGGGAAGTTGCACAGTTGAATACAAGTTCAGAATTGCGTGAGCAGGCTGATTTGGTGCTTATTAGTTTGATCGATATGGCTATCGCCGACCGTAGCTATGCAAAAACCCACAACGCGGAAGACAAAGAACGCTTTGAAAATGCTGTGCGTAATCTTGACGATCTTCTCGAGTATACGGCACTCCTTGTTTATGCACATCCGCAATGGTATGAATGGTTTACGGCTTTTAAAAAAGAGGTCGAAGCACGCAAGGACTTTATGAATGCCCATATGCTTGCTCTTGATACACTTCCGGATCAATCTTCTCAACCTTCGCACTTTTCTGAAGTTCCTAAGATTCAAGTGGCACGCCTAGCCGAATTGATGACAAGCTTTATGAATGGGGATGATGTGGTGCGACAAAAACAGCGCGATGGTATAGCGCTTATGCGTGCTGCTTTAACATTGGCAGCCATTGTTTCTGTCGTGAGTACTTTTATTTCCGCCTATTTTGTCATTAATCGCTTTCATCGTGATGTACGCTCCTTAAAAATGTATCAATTGCTACTTCAGAGTGAAAATTTGGCTTTGGAAGCACGGGTGAAAGAACGCACGCAAGAATTGGAAAGAGCACGAAATCACGCCGAAAAAGAACGTCAACGTGTCGAAATGTTATTACAGGATGCAAGCCACCGCATTGGAAATTCTCTTGGTACGGTGTCTTCTTTGCTCGGACTACAATTAAATCGAAGCAAAAATAAAGAAGTGCGGGCTGTTCTTGGTGCTGCACGAGACCGTATCCAGACAATCTCCACGGCACATCGCCGTTTGCGTTTGAGTGATGATATGGAAACAACTTTATTGGCAGAGTTTCTCAGTTCGGTGGTGCATGATGTTGAATTGGCTGTGCCTTTTGAATTACGCGGAAATATCACCATTCATACCAACTTTAAAGATTGTCGATTGTCTTCAAGAGATGCAACAACACTCGGGATTATTCTTGGTGAATTGCTGACAAATTCCTTAAAACATGCCTTTCCTGATCAGCGCTCTGGCCATATTTATATCTCATTTGGACCTCAAGAAGATGGACAGCTGATGCTGATCGTGGAAGATAATGGTGTGGGCATGAAGCACCAAACAGCAGAGCAAAAAACAGGTCTTGGCCGTTTGGTGGTGGAACAGCTTTGTATGCAGTTTGGTGAAAAACCACTTTTTGAAACTTCTAATTTAGGTGGAACAAAAGTCACAATCCCTTTGCCAAAACTTAAAACAAATGGTTCAAATGATTCATCAGCTCCCTCTTAAAAGGGAATGATAATACCGTTCTATCAAACTTACGTAAATATTCTCATTTCTGATTACATCTACTGTTGATTTCCTGCTTCTTCGAGGCTGGTTTCACCAAAGTCACAAGACATTGGCCAGAGCCTTCCTCTCCACAGGCTGA
>NZ_BAABIZ010000010.1:0-53934 GCF_039543045.1 Bartonella jaculi | reverse complement strand
GGATGATCGCTAAGAAGAGGTGAAAATAAGAATGCTCAAGAAAGTGGAGGAGAATGAATGAGAGTCCAAATAAAACAAAGGATAATATGTGAGGCGTTTTGGAATTTTCTTTACATGCCCATTTTGAGACAGACATGCGGATGCTTTCTCTTGTAAAACAGATAGAAGCCTGCTTGCTTATCCAAAACCTCGTGCTTGTCCAAAGAGGTCCCTCTCGGTTGTCAAAACCTCTTTTCTCTACAGAGAACTCTTCCTCTAGAAAACGCATTTTAAAAAATTTGTCTGCACCATAAATCTTGAAAAAAATGTTAGAAAAAAAACATCGTGATAGGAGGCAACTGCAAGAATGTTTTTAATCCATTCTTCTATTCCCTGTAATTTCAGACTGTTTTTCTCTGAAGGCAAAGCTATCGTAAATTCTTTAAAGTGGCGGTGCTTTTATAGCAGAAAGCCATACTGCTCAATTCTTCAAAAACAATACTTCTTCACTCAAACTTCCCTCTACATCACTTTTATAGGCGTTGTGGATTTCTGGATATTGGAGATTTATAGAAGTTGCTTTTATATGAGCAGTTCTTTTGTTTCTAGTAAGGGAACCCATTGCAGAGTTGCAGGTGGGCACAGAGTGATTTCATTTTCAATTTCAGAAATCTCAATAAGGGGGGGCGACCGACGCATAAACGTGAACTTGTATCGCAAATTAATTGAGAAACCAGCATATGGCGTTTTAAGGTACCATTTGCGATGGTGGAGTTTAGTGCGGAGTGTTGAAAAGCATTATCAGGGTTTAAATTTGCTCTTCCTGATGCGCGGATATCATGTCGCGTTCGATCATCGAGATGGAGTAAATGCGCGACATAATTTCTATGGTGTTGTGCATCGTGTGCTGTTTCCCAAAAAGCGATATTGAGATTTACAGCAACCTTTTCTCTCGTTTCGGCAACATGGAAAGCGTTATGGGGAAAGTAGGCAACACGGTCTGTACGGTTTTGCAGCGCAATTGCTGTTGATTTATGCTCCTCGTATTCAGGATATTTTAGCTCTTTGTCTTTTGGTGTGTTGGGAAGGTCTGTTCGTGTGTTGGGCCATGCAAACATTGTTTTACCAACCTGTAGAGTAAAACCAAAATTATGAGCGTGATCTACATGAACTCCAACATGAGTAGAAGAATATCGGCCAATGAAGCAGTCAATATCCACGCGTCCACCAGGTCTAAAACCTAAACAATGTGCTAATTGATCTGCAAATTGTTTTGCCGCATCCCACAGAACATGGGTTGCAGCGTATAACCCATAATACATGACCGCCCATTCTTGCCCTTTGGCATATTGGTCAACGCGGGCAGTATAGCCTTCTATAGTCCTATCCGTATCTAAAACAAGAAAATTTGGAAGAGGATGTGGACTCCGCACTCCATTAACCACTGTACTACTTCGGATTTAGGATTAAGAGCTAAGAGTTTGTGTGGATTTTTTGCGTATTGTTTTAGAGTATCTAAAATATCCTTTTCATGGAAAGGGATGTTTGAAAGTGATAGCTTAGCTGCTTGCTTAGTCCATACTTGTTGAGAAAAGTCTTCAGAAAACAATTTAAATAATATTGGTTAAATATGCTTAATTTTTTAGCTGAATGTGTTGGGTATATGTGCAGATTCGTATCAAGTATACGTTATTGAATTTCTTGCAAATTATCGATATCAAGATCGTTATTACAAACTTAGATAGTTTCGGCGCTAAGCGTATTTAGAAACGGTTAACATTGGTGCAATTTTGTTAGCAGCTAATTCAGTAATGTTTTCTCCTTCATTAAGTGAAATATTCATATATTTCCCCCTTATAGTTGATAAAAAAACAATGATAACCAAAATAAAAAGATTAGCAATTTTTTCATCTTAGCATGGATTTTATTTTTGTCAAAAGCAACATTAATAGCAAAGAGCATTTTAAATAAGAAGGTTGAGCTTTAAAGTGATCAAGAAGAATTTACAAAAAAAGCTGTACACTCTGTACAGCTTTTTGTTGTTGGTTTTATATTTTCTGAGCTACAAGTTTTTAAAACTTGAAAGAGTCTTTACGGCTTCTGTAACCATAGTAACCACAAACACTGGAAACAATGGCACCAAGCAGGCCTCCCAAAAATCCCCACCATCCAATGCTGGATGCTGTTTTAACAGCTTTATCCGTAATGTGACGGGCATCTTTTGTTGTCATGTCTAGCTTTTTAGACAGTGTTTCAGCTTGTTGCTCAAGGGCTTTAATTGCCTGAGCAGTTTTTTCTTCTGCTGTCTGATAAACTTGGATCGCATGGTTCGCTGTTGTTTGTGCATCAGTGCGTGTCATGCCATTGTTCATAAGGTTGTTTATGATGTCGCTGCGATCAAACTGTGCAGTAATGGCTTGCACACGATCGGATAGATGATCACTCAGATTTTTCAGATAGGTGCGATAGTGAGAAGGATCATTTTTAAAAGCCGTTATTGTCGAACTGATCTCTTTAAGAGCCTCCTGGTAAGATTGCTTCAAGCGGTCGATATTGAGAGCAGGAATCTCGCTTTTATTGAAAAGAGCATGCAATTCGTTGCCTAGTTTGTCAAAATCAACCTTATTACCGCTTTTTTCTTGCAAAAAGTTTTCAAAGCTTTCACTGTTTAATTTTGAGAGAAGGGGAATGACATTTTCTTCTAGTTTGGACATGGTTTGTTGTGTGGTAGAACCGTTGTTTAAAACAGCCTTAGCCCCTATATGCGCTGCGCTTGAAATCATCAAGATGGTTTGAAGCGTTATCATGAGTGTTAACAGAGCCCAAGTGAGAAAGCCATGAAGTGCTCCTGAGGATTCTGCAAAACGGCCAGCAACAAAGCTTCCTAATGCAAGGCTGATCAGCGTAATGATAAGAGAGCCAATGCCAAAGGAGAGGAAAGAGCCTTCAAAAGGGGTTGAAGAGGTGAAATTCATTTGGCTTAAGCCTAAAGCCGCAACCAAAAAAGAGAGGCAGATTGATGTGGCGAGTGCCGTTACCAATCCGGCAAAGATTGCGGACCATGAAATGGGTGTGTAAAAGAGTGGATACTGTTCTTCTAGTGAGGTTTCTCCTAGAAAATGTGTATCGAATGATGTTTCTCCTGGAATACGGGTTTCCATGTGTTTATCTCCTTGAATAATGCTGGAGATAAAATGCATCTTTAGCAATTATGTTCCAAAAGTGAATGGATATGCGCTAAAAAGGACAGAAAACATCGAAAACAAGATGCTGGTCATTCTTTACAAAATCTTCTCACATGATTCCAATTTAGAGCTGAGATACCAGTTCATCGAGAATTTTAGTTTATGGAGAGACAAACGGTTTATGGGGAAGAAAGGAATGGATATCTTTGCTCCTTCTGTACTGCAATGTCTAAAAGATTGAATGCTGTTGTGAAGTTTCATCTTGCCCTCTCGCTTAGTAAGCTCTCTTAATGTCTCTCTTTCAAGTAATATCCCTGCTACTGCTTGAGAGAAATTTTATAAACACTTCATAATTGATTATGTTTGAAGGTAACTGGAGTGGTTATTTCATTTTTTGTAAACATAGCACGTCTGCTAAAATTTTAGATTTTCTATACTGCACTTATAATTAAAAGGAATGCTTCGATTAATCAAAATAAACATCAACAGTATTCAATTCAAAAAGCGATGAGAGATAAAAAAAGAAGGAAGAAACATCAGTATTCTCAGCGTTTTTCCTTCTTCTACTGCTCTGTGTCAAAACAATGCTAGAAAAACTTTCTAAGTTCTTTGAATAAAAATTCCCAAAACCAGAGAGGAAAGTTCAAAAGTTTTGAGACAATGTCCAAAAGTTTTAAAGCTATCTCTGAAGGTTGTTTTCTGGTTTTGTATGCAGGTTTTTTATGCGATGAAAGAGCACGTTGATTTGAGAGATAAATTTGGTTTGATAGACTATCTTGTACTAAGAAACTGCATTTTGTAAAGGTTACTTGTGCGTTTTTTAGATTTACTGTCGGTAAAAATACATTCATCCATTATGCTTTTTATGGGTGCATTTACTTTGTTTATAAAATTTTTGAGATGTTCAGAAAATTGAGTTTCTAAGGATAGGATTTTGGGGGATAGGATTTTTATGCTTGCGTTCATTTTTTCTAGCATTCTATCCAGCTTTTTTTAATACTTCTTTTATTAAAGGTCCATAAATATCTTTAATGTTTAGAAAATCACGAATATCAAGTTTCCTGATGGTATTAGTGGCTCCCCCCTGAAAGACATGCGATCATTTCGATTGATTGCTCAACACCTTCTTTTCTCTGTATTGCTTTTAAGTCTTTAAATTTCGGGCGGCGTAAGGTAATTTCGGTGTATGTTTTTCCTTCCATTTAAATAGGTACAAGTAATTGGTAGGTGGATAGTTCTGTTATATTCATTAATAGCTCCTTTTCTTCGCTTTCTAAATGAGATGCAGAATGATTCATCAAATTTTCATTATATCATATTTGTCAATAGCTTAGGCAATGAAATTTGTGATGGTTATGGAGAATGAGTATCTAACAAAATGGGTAAGATGGA
Source organism: Bartonella jaculi (assembly GCF_039543045.1). Taxonomy (NCBI): domain Bacteria; kingdom Pseudomonadati; phylum Pseudomonadota; class Alphaproteobacteria; order Hyphomicrobiales; family Bartonellaceae; genus Bartonella; species Bartonella jaculi. The sequence goes on along the minus strand of NZ_BAABIZ010000010.1, from coordinate 49,378 downwards.
TTTAGATTTTAGGAGGATGCAGGAGCACAATTTACTTTATGATATAGTTGAAATGGGTTAGAATTCTTTGCGCAGTTATTTATTTTGATAAAGACTTCTCCATGAGCTTATTATTATATGCTGTATTGTTACAATCATATTTGCGTAGATGGCTTTTAGGAGGGGGAGTTCGTAGCTGCTTTTTTCTTTGAGTCTGTAAATCAATTCTGATAAAAGATGTCGTCGAGAGAGTGACGTTATTTTCATAAGAAGAGGTATTGTTGCGGAGCGTCTTTGTTTATAATATCAATGAAAAAAGCCTGAAAAATGTAAGGCAACATGAATACAATCAAAAGCGCTATTTTCGGATTGATCAATATAACTTTGAAGGGGAGTTTTGATCTTTTAGATTCTTTATTGCGTAGAGTTTTAAAATTGCGATTTGCGATGCTTTAAAGTTAATTCATAGAGTGAAGCAGTAAGTGCTTATTTACGTGTTGAGTGTGTGTGCAGATCATACATTATGGCATTTTATGCATCAACAAGATGAATTTGCTCAAATAAAGTAAAAGCATCAAAGTTTTTTATTATATTCCCTGTGTATAACTTTAAAATAGATTTATATTTATAAATATAAATTATTATTTTGCTATACAAATAAAAATAAATATTTTTTAATTTAAGAAATGTGTCTTTCCTGATGAAACATAAATATACATTACCATTTATTATACTTATCGTATGTTTATCAACAGGAGGATTAATTTCTACCGATATTTTTCTTCCTGCCCTTGAAGATATGCGTCAGTATTACCAAGTTACGGAATCCAAGATCCAGAGTGCGGTGGCGATTTTTCTCTTTGCTCTGGCTATCGGGCAGCTCGTCTATGGACCACTTAGTGATAATTTCGGGCGTAAAAAAACACTTTTGTTTGGTCTGTTTTTGTGGCTCTTTACCACACTTGGTGTAATTTACACGGCTAATATCCAAACTTTTCTTGCGTTACGCTTTTTTCAAGGTCTTGGAGCTTGTGCCGGTATTGTTTTAAGCCGTGCTATTATCAATGATTTATTTGATAAAAAAGCAGCAGGAAAGCTTTACTTGGTTGTTTTTCCCTTTATTGGGATGTCACCAGCACTTGCGCCGTTAGTTGGAGGGCTATTGGTACAGGTTTTCCATTGGCATGCGACTTTTATCTTTTTAGGTCTTTTTATACTCTTGACCATTTTGTTGTGTTGTTTTGTGCTTACGGAAACCCTGCCGCCTCAAAAACGACAGCGTTTTTCTCTTAAGGGATTTCTTAAGGGGAGTTTGGGTGTCATCAAAAACAAACAATTTATCTTTTACGCGCTTATTCCGTGTTTTTCTTACGCGACTTATTTTGCTTATATTGTAGAATCTCCTTTTTTGCTCACAACTTTGGGGTTGTCGCCTGTCTATATTGGTTATAGCTACATCGGTGTTTCACTCCCCTATATTATAGGAAATCTCGTGGCGCGGTGGTTTTTTAAACGAGAGTCGATGGAAAGAACTGTATGGCGGGGATATATTATTTTTGTTATCGGGGGGATATTATTTGCTCTGCAAATGTATGTAAGCCCATGGCCACTTGTGACGAGTTTTGTGGCTATTGCTGTTCTTACTTTTGGTAATGGTTTTTTATTACCATTAGGAACGGCGTTGGCTATTTCATCACATCCACAAGCTGCTGGGGCTGCATCTGGTATGATGGGAGCTTTACAATTAGGAAGTGCTGCGCTGAGTGCTGCGGTTATTGGAAGGATATCTGGGCATAATCCACGCGTTATGGCTACTTTATTGGCTGCGTGCTGTCTGATAGGGTTTATAATCTATATTCGAAAAGCGTATTATTTTATGACCTCGGAAATGAGCTAAATAGCAGCGGTCATGCTCAATAATAAAATCAAAGGGTTAAACGATAAAAAGAGGGGCTTAAATATTTTATACTATTTTGTGTGATGGGGGTGGGATATTTTTTCTACCAAACTCTATAACTAGATGACTTAAAATTTGTTTTTTTATTCGGGGTAAATATATGGTCCGCTATCGTAAAGACTTTATTGAAGTCATTTGTCTGGAAGAAATAGGTTCTCGTTTGGTATCGTGTTCGTTGTTACGCAAGCCTTTTTTGATGCTAAGCTCGTTGTAGGTGTATCAGGTTGTTCATGCACATCTTTACCCATTAGAGATGTATGAGAAGAAAAGAATATGGCAATTGAATATATGCAAGGGAGGCTTTTTTCCCTATTGGAAATGAATGTGGGGAGAGGGATTATCAAGTACATTAGAAATTTTTTAGCTTTGGTGGGGAAAAGTCATAACTTGCAACCGTAGATAATCAAACGAGAAGTCATTTTATAAATCATGAATATAAGATCATCTCTAGTGCTGGTATGCGTTTGTGGGAGGATAATCCTGTTATGATGAATGCAATTCTTGCTGAATGGATGAGTGGATTATGAAAAAGAAAATTCTTGTATTACCTGGTGATGGCGTGGGTCCAGAGGTTTGTGATGCTGCGCTGATGGTTTTAGAGCAATTCCAATTGCCGATTGAATTAACTTATGGCGATATTGGTTGGGAATGTTGGAAACAGGAAGGAGATCCTGTTCCTCAAGCGACTTGGCAAAAAATCACTGAGAGTGACGCCATTTTACTTGGTGCTGTGACCAGTAAAGGAAAAGAAGCTGCTTTAAAAGAGCTTGCACCGCATTTAAAAGAGAAAAAACTTGCCTATGTGTCGCCGGTACTTCAACTTCGCCAAAAGTTAGGTCTGTTTGCGAATATATGCCCTATCAGATACATCTTGGGTCCCAGAAAGCCTTTTCATTTTTGTGTTATCAGAGAAAATAGCGAGGGGCTCTACGCAGGGCTGGATTTTCGCGGTATATCTTCTGAGAAAGCGGCATGGTTAAAACATCCCAATTTAGAAAAGTATGGTCTTTAGGAGGCAGCGTGGACAGTCCGTTTGCAGACACGCTTTGGTTTAGAGCGGCTATTTGAATATGCTTTTTCTTATGCACGGGAACATGGTTTGAGGCGGGTTACTTTTGCCGATAAGCCAAATGTTATGCGGGAGAGTGGTCAATTTGCTCAGGAAATTTTTGAGAAAGTTGCGCAAAATTATCCAGAAATCGAAGCAGACATTCACAATGTTGATGCGGTTGCTTTGTGGATTGCAACGAAGCCAGAGCAATTTGGTGTAATTGTTGCTGAAAACATGTTTGGCGATATTCTCTCTAACTTTGCCGCTGGAGTGATGGGAGGATTGGGACTTGCACCTAGTGCTCATGTGGGAAGCAAGATTGCTTATTTCGAGCCTGTTCATGGCAGTGCACCACGCATTGCTGGACAGAATAAAGCAAATCCTTCTGCCATGCTTTATACCACTGCTTTACTTTTAGACCATTTAGGTTTTAAAGATGCAGCACAACAATTGTCTGAGAGTGTTGATCAGGTTATTCGTGCTGGAAAAACGATCACCTATGATTTAGGGGGGGGGGAAGCCTCTACACGTCAAATGGCTGAAGCTGTTCTCAATTCTCTTGTGAATCCTGTCTCTGTTTGTCGTGCCGCAATTATTACGATTGGTGATGAACTCCTTTCAGGACAATATTTGAATACGAATTTGCAGGATTTGAGTCAAAGCTTGAACAAGAGAAATATTCAAGTCACACGTCATTTTGTTTGCGCCGATCAATTACAGCAAATATGTGAGACGGTGATTGCTTGTCTTGGGCAAGAAGATCTTATCATTATCAGTGGAGGATTAGGACCAACATCGGATGACAAAACACGTGATGCAATTGCCAAAGCTGTGCAGCAGCCTTTGGTTCATCATGAAGCTGTTTGGCAAACGATAAAAGGTCAATTGCAGCGATTAGGTATCGCTCCAGATAGCAGTAATGCGCGTCAAGCCTTATTTCCTGAAACAGCAAAAGTGCTTGATAATCCCACAGGTACAGCACCTGGTTTTTATCTCTCTTGTTGTGAAAGTTCCCTTGTTGTTTTGCCTGGTCCCCCTACGCAAGCACTTGCGCTTTTAGAAGATTATTTAGAACATGGTGAGAAGAAGTATTCTCCTGTATCGCGCGCTCAATACGCGTGGACTTTGATTGGAATTGATGAAAGTAGCATTGCGCATTGGGTGGATAATCATCTCGCCGATGAACCATTCGAACGGCATTTTTTATGGAAAAGTCCTTATGTTCTTGTGCAACTGGTTGGTCAGTCGCCAGCGCCATTGGCACAGCATTTAATCGAACAATTTGAAAATCATTTTCACCCCTACTTGGTTGGAGCAGAAATTACCACGGCTGGTGAACAGTTGGCAATGCACGCAGAAGTTCATTGGTCTGCCAATGATCCACAGCTTTTAAAATATTTTCAACCAATAGAAAAAGCTACAAAAGATATTCCACTGCTTGAGGTTGAGGTTAGCTTATCACCTTCTGTCGAGACATTAGAAAATCAGGAAGAAAGTCTTGGACATGCTACCATGACTATACGGATGAAAGGCTATGGTGATGATCATATTTCTTTTCCCTATACGCGCCCCCTTTTAGGCGTGGTCTTACGGGAATATGCGGCTTGGTCTGTTTTAAAAAGATATTTAAAAACGGAAAGTGACATTCAATAATATCTTATGAGATTTATGCAAAAATACGCAAAAAATTTTTCTCTGGATCATCTTTCTCTTTTAAAATTTTAAAGACGTGAAAAAAGAAAAATAATATTCCCATCGCTTGATTTTGAGAGGGGAATCTATGGGATGTGTTGATTCAAAGAGATATCTCATCTTGGTCCCAAAGCCTATCCTTTAGTCGTGTCCCTGAATGACAAACTCCATCATTGAAGATACGGTTACAATAAAGCCATTGTCGTGTAAAAGGATGATACGAACTTTGCGTGAGGCATGCCTCTTCAAATTCAAAAACCTTTCCTCTTATTGGTTCTTGCTTAACATTATAACTCCAACTTATCTTTTTTTACGTCTGAATTGACAAAATTATCTACCGCACTTGCAGGTGTTTTTCGATCAGCATGTGGATAGGTATCGTTAAAACGTTTTACTTCGCTATTATAAAAAGCAATCATATTATGCATATTTTTTGCGAAAATCTTACGGCTAGAATTATATGCCTAGGCATCAAGATTGGTTACGGATACCACAGGAGAATGTTTCAAAGAGATTTTATCATGACCTTTCTTGTCACATAAGGCTAAAAATGCTTTAAAACTGTTATAACGTTGCCCAAGCTCCGCCCCCCAATGTTGCACGATAGCCTTTTGCATTAAGACGTTTCATAAGAGGTATTTCTACCCCTTTCTTTATAGCTTTTTACCCACACATTAGCTCCGCTTGTGATGTGCAAGGGGATGGTTTTGATTGATTCATCATAAAATAAGCAGATTTGAAATGAGAGAATTACACGATATTTGGGAGTCTCATTTAAGTTGCAAAACGAAAATTTATCTTTATAAATCAATACGTTGCTTTATGTTGGCAAAGGTTCCCATTACTTCGTTACTTTTGGAGACAAAGCAACTGTTGTAACTGGCAAATTAACACCACTCTACGTAAAATCATTAAAAAACAGTTAGGAATATAAGTATTTTTGTTCCAAATATAGTTAACTAACCGTCTTAGAAAAAAGAAACGGCATGTAGATATCAAATATATCAATGATCGTCATCTACTGTCGTGTTAAGGGATATGATATCTTTATTTTTCTTAATTTTTATAACTCCAATCATTCCAGTGGAAATAATTAATGCAGACATCGCTAAAAAAGAGCTCATTAATCCCACGAGTGCAAAAAGTCCAGCAATAAAGCCAGACATTGCTTCAGCAGAGTTCGCTAAAGTTGAAAAGGTTCCAAAACTCTTACCAATATCTTCACGACGAGAATATAATTGAATAGCTGAGACTAAACTAATATCCACAAATGCACCAATAAATCCTAAAACAAATGCTAACACGAGAAGGAGTTTTAAATAAAGCTCTGCAGCTAAGGGCATAACAAACAGAATACCCCCATAGAGAAGCCAAAAGACCATGAGCTTCAACGAGGTAATATGGCATATCATTTTACTATAAAACAAACCACCGACAATAGTTCCAACAGCAATGAGAGAAAAAACATAACTCACAAGGCTTTCCTCTCCCCCTATCGAGAGAACAAAAGCTGGAATTAAAAATCTTAAAATTGCCCCCGTAAAGAGAATAGCAGACGCCGAGCCAACGAGCGTAATAAATAAATGCTTATTTTCTGTAGAAAGAGATTTAAGATAGGAAGCTGTTTCTCGATAAATTTGGATAAAATTGAATGACTTATTCTCACTGGAATTGAAATTCACGAGATTAAATAACAAGAGAATAGAGATGAAATAGGTAAAAAAATCAAAAATGAGGACTGCCGATTTATTTGCGAACAAAAGCAAGAGCGAACAAACCAAAGGGCCAATGACGGATGCCGTTTCGTCTATAATCTGTGCAAGGCTATTTGCCTTTGTCAGTTCATTGATTGAAAATATTCTGGGAATAGCAGCTTGAAAACTTGGCTGAAAAAGACTTCGTCCTACCGTTGTACATATTGCTGCCAAAACAAGCACAAGAATATGTGCGCTCCCTGTTATGTAAGTGATAAAAACAAATAATGAGGCGAATAATCTCACCAATTCACTTAAGATCATATTTTTCTTCAAAGAGAAATGATCAGCTAACCAACCTCCGATAGGACCAAAAAAGAGAAAAGGGATAAAGCGAAAAAAATACACAAGCCCTGTAAAAAAGAAGTTCTCTGTTAATTCTAAGACAAGTAAAACAAAAACAACTTCATAAGCATAATCACCAACTTTAGAAATAAACAGAGAGAAAAAAAGAGATAATGGACTCTTTTTTAAAAATAAATTCATATCAAGTATCCGATATTCAACTTTTCTACATTTAAAGTTACACAACCTTTAATAAAATTGCTGATATAAACTTTAAAGCAAGCCTATATTTTACTAAATCGCTTAATAAGTTAATAGAAAAAGTTTAAAGAAATACTCATCATGATATAACGCAAGATCCATTAGGTACCGTTACCTTTACGTTTATAAAGCTACAAGTCAACCGTTATTATATTTATCAGTTTCCAATATTGCGCACCCCTTGTATTAAGACGATTGATGAGGGGCGTATTTAGTTTTTTCGCAAACGATTTTATCCATACGTCGATCCCTCTTTTGACCTCTGGTTAAACAGTTTTTGCTTATTGAATGTAAGGGATTGAGATAGCAGATCTTACTGTATTTAGGATCCATATTTGATGTGCCAATAGTGAATGATCTTTATAAATTAATCCATTGATTGAAAGATACAGAGGGGGGTGAAAAAGTTAAGGGAAATAGAATTCTTTATTGGAAAACAAGAAAGAATCTCCATCGCTTTTGTTATGCCCAAGAAAGAGCTCTTAAATTCCATAGAAAAATATGCCTAGGAAAGATTAATTGTACATGCGATTAATCAACTTTTTGTCAAGAAATTGCCATAAAGTTTTTTAAGGGTCATTTTATGGATAGGCTAAGGAGTTCGTGATGCAATTGGATGCGCTTGGCCATTCGTAATGGAGACTTCAAATTGTAACTATACGTTATTTCAGATTGATAACACAAAGAGCTTTGTTATGTGCATGGTGTATATAAATATTCAATGCGTGATTTTGTGAGGATTTTGTTTCTTACACTAATGGTTTTCTGGACATTATATTGAGAAAGCAAATGGTTAAAAAAGATTGATAATATTTCTGTAATCGTTTTATTGATTATATTGGATAGATTTTGAGATTTTCTTTATTTTTGCTAATAGTTTCTTTTTATAAATATTTTCTTTTTTTTATAAATACTAATAAATTATTATATAGATAGTAATATATATTACAAATAACTATTCTCAAATGGTGCTAAGGCTCGTTTTGAATACGATCTGTTGTAATGCGTGATGGTACAAGTGAATTAGACAAAAAGAAAGGATTTTTCTATGTATCATATTGATTATAATAGCTATCGTTCTGTCAAAAGCTTTAATCGGCGCGTTCGTTTTCTTGTAATGCATTATACCTCTATTGACTTTAAAAGTTCGATCGAAGCTCTTACTGGGCTTAAGGTCAGCGCTCACTATCTTGTACCTGATCCTTCAGAAAAAACGTATATTGAAGCGGGGTTTAATGATATGCGTATTTTTAATCTCGTTGATGAAAACGAACGTGCATGGCATGCTGGTATTAGTTCATGGGCTGGGCGTAATAATCTGAATGATACATCGATTGGAATTGAAATAGTAAATTTAGCAACCGGACATACAGATTGTTTTGAAGAAACGTATATTGACGCCGGATTTAAGGATATGCGTGGTTTTAATCCGATGGATAAAGATGAGCGTGCACAACATGTTGGTGCTCGCTTACTGTCTGAGGATCGTGATTTGAATAACAAAGCTGTTGAGCTTGGGACTGTTGATTTAGCTCCCTGTGATAATGAGGAGTTTACATTCCCTCCCTATAATCCGATACAGATTGATGCGGTTAAACAGCTTGCGTTGAATATTCTCCAACGTTATCCAGATATTATGCCAACCGATGTCGTTGGACACAGTGATATTGCCATTGGGCGAAAAAGTGATCCAGGGGCAGCTTTCCCATGGAAAGAACTTTATGAAGCCGGTATCGGGGCATGGTATGATGATGAATTGAAAGAGCACTACCAGAAGCAGTTTTGTAAGAGTTTGCCAGACAAAGCAGATATTTTAGCTAAATTAAAACAATATGGATACGATACCTTGGCTGCATGTACGAAATGTGGATACAAGAATTTAATCCGAGCATTTCAGCTTCATTTTCGTCAAGAAAATTATGATGGAATTCTCGATGTTGAAACAGCAGCGATTATCTATGCATTGGTAGATAAGTATTTTCCATCGCGTTAATTTAATACGTCTTTTCGATATGTGTCATTACCACAGTATATATTTTCTTTTGTTCACAGTGTTTTGTCTTTCTCTGAAGATTGGTTTTTGTGTGAAAGAAAGAAACTTACTCGTGGTGTGAAAGCAGGATTGCATGCGAAGGAATTAATGGGAACAGGTGAAAAAGCAGCGGAGCTTGTAGAAGCGTGGACTTTAAGATCCTGTTTCTCTATCGTGTCGTCGCACATCTTGTTTGAAAGATACGTAAAGCTAAGGCGTTGTGTACACTAGAAGAGGATATTTTGCCCAAGAGTGCGTGAAGAAGAAGAGACGCATGAGAGGTAATTTATCTCCAAAATATTCGATGTAAAAAGCACAATTATTCGTTTTACACTTATGTTTTGCAAGCAAAATTCCACAATTATTGAAAGAAGAGAATCGGTAAAACATACGCATTTTGAAAAAATATAGAGGTACAATGCTGTTATAATTTTTAAAATATGTATTGCTGTTGTTGAGGAAATGTTTTTGATATATTCAAAAACCAATTAAATCTACAAAGAATTCCGTTTATTCATTTTAGGTAGTATCACTTTCATTGAAAGCATTTCTACAATTTATTGGCTGTCAATTTGAAGATGTATCAGGCTTTTTTGATTGCTTTCAAGAATTTATGCACAATTTTAATAACAGATACCCTTGATGATCGAAATTTGCATTATTTAATTTAAACCGTGTGAATAAAGCTTGTAAGGCGTTCCTATGAGCACTCATCTTATTTTAAGTTTCTTGAAATATTTTTGTAAAATAAGCAGTTTTTTATCAGAGATGGTGAAAAATAAATATCAAGAGATATTGTTATGATGATTATAGAGGGCTTCAAAAAACCAAAAACTGGCAACATGTGTTGCCAGTTTTTAAGAGTATATTCACAGTGTAATCCAAGAGGATTAGAATGAGCGTTGGAAGCGGATCATACCTTGAAAAGCACTTTTTCCATGTAGAGCATGCGTATGCGCGGTATCATTGTCTACACCTTTTAAAGTGCGATCATCGTTCCAAGAAACATAAGTCAATTCAGGTGTAATCACGAAGCCTGGAACCAGCGTGTATGCAATATTCACAGAAGTTGCAAAGGTTTTTACAGCGCTGTAAGAAATTTGAGCGTTAAAATCTGCTTTTGGAGTGAGTTTGTAAGTTGCACCAGCCCAAGCAGCCCATTTTCCTCCCCAGTTTGCATAGATCGTTGTGTTCCGTCGTGATAGAACATTGTCTTCATCTTTTGTGTAGTAATCAATACTGTTTTTATAGCCAGCCATTACCCAAAGGTTTAAACGATCGTTGACATTGAAATCTACACGTACCTTACCAGCCCATTTTTTATAATAAGCATCGTAAGCTGCAACTGTTGAAAAACCACCCCATTTTTGCATAAATTTCATACCGAAAACTATATTGGGGGTGTATTTTTTTATTCCTTTACTTGGAAGACTATCACTAGGGACGACAGCAATTTTATCATCTTTATCAATGTAGTAGTATGTGCCAACTTCTTCAGAAGAAGGATCGATGAAAGTAGCATCAGCATTGCCTACTTCCGCTCCGATAATGGCAGAAAAGCCACTGTCGCCACTAAAGGTGTAAGAAATAAAATTAGTGCGTGTAACACCTGCTGGTGCTATGCTGTCATCATTGAGAACGTTGCCATAGCCACCTGTCCAGCTATTGAAAATTGTATCATCAAGACCTACACGAAAACCACCAAGTTCAATGTAAGCGGCTGCGAGTGTTGCACCAGCGGTGTCTTTACCACCGCTCCAATTCGAGTAGATACGCGCATAGGAACGAAGTGTTCCCAATTCTGTTTCAGAAGCAGCTTGAAAAACAAGGGTTAACCGTGATGATGCACCATAGGTTTTTCTTTTGTTAGCAAATTCGGCATTGGTCGTTGCATCAACGTTATCACCACCTATAAAGTCAGCACGAACACTTCCAGACAAACGCATGCATGTTTCTGTTCCAGGGATATAGAAATATCCTTTACCATACGCATCACAAACGCGAACATATTCTACAGGCTCTGGTTCTGCAATAACTGTTGAAGCTGCTTGCGCGCTAGAAATTGCTGCAAAAGCTGCTGTAGAGCTTAAAAAGAGGGACTTTATATTCATAGTGGATCTCCAATGAAAGGTAGTTAATCTCGTTACGGAATATTATTTTTAACTAATTTAGAGTTAAAATAAAAATATAAGGTAATTATGCTTCTAGCTATAATGATCTTTTTTAGATATACAAATATGAAATTGCCTTTTTGAAGGGTGTTCATGTGCTATTCAAGGCGATGTTGTAAAAAAGTCACGATTTTCTATTCGTTAACTTTTGTCTGATGGAATAATAAATAAAAGAAAAATTTATATATTTTTGAAAAAAAGCGAAAATGTCTTGAACTTTCTGTTGAGACCGTTTATGCACCCTCTTGGAGAGGTGGCCGAGTGGTCGAAGGCGCTCCCCTGCTAAGGGAGTAGGGCTCAAAAGGCTCTCGAGAGTTCGAATCTCTTCCTCTCCGCCATATATCAATGAAATCAATAAGCTAGTTTGTAAATTTTGAGTCCTTTGATTCTCTTAATTTATTTTTTACCTATTCCGAATCTTTTTGTAGCTTTATTATCACTTCGAGAACGGACTCTCTTAAAATCTGTATTTTTGCTATAGAGCGATGCTGTACTGTCTTTAGTTCACTCAAAAAGCGCTTTTATTTGTAAAATCGTCGTTCCTGCATTGCTGCATGCATTATTGTTACTACTGATTTTAAATTTCCACCGCATGACACACTCCAGAAAACAGGGGACTAAAATCTTTCTTTGGTGTGTTTATTTCTGCTTTCCTCGCAAATGAACGTTTCGTTTCTAATAGGATCAATTTTAAAGGATTTCTGCTCGTTCGAGAAAAATTGGAAGAAAAATATCCCTTTGAAATTGGTCCTTTTCTGTTTTTTAATGAATGATATTCTCTGTTACGTTTTTCCAGATAATCCGAACAGTGTTGCTACAACGCAAGTCTGTATAGCAAAAACATCAATCCAAACGCGTTCATAAATTCTAAGATTCTACTCTTTATAATGTTTCTCTATATTTTTGCTGTTCAAAGAGGGAAGATATATTTTTTTGAGAGGTACCCTTTTTATGTCATCAGGCTGAATTGGATCTTCAATCGATTGTCCCTTGAAGAAAATCTGTGCATGCCTTCAGAAAGTTCTTAGCCATTGCAGGGCGTTTCTTTGCGTCGTTTAAGCTATGATATATTTTTTGATTTTTGGCTATGGTGTATATAAAGTCTGTTTCTTTTATTAGAATTTTCGTTTTTTGACTTTTGTATAATTGGGGGAGGCTCTATCCTTTCTGGAAGAGCTCTGCCAACGAATTTTCAATAAGTTTGTTTGGTTTTTAGATTTAGGATATGTATCTTTATAATTTAGAAAGCACGATTTTTTTGTCGTCAAAGAACTTTTTCGTTTCATAAGTTTTGCGTTTTTTATACTTAGATCTACGATTCATACGCACATACCATATAACTTTATCCCACTGCGTGATTTGACAAGATGAGGTGCTGGGTTGAGTATGGCTTAATCTATTAATGTGGATTTTAATATTCTGATTGAATTTTTTATAACGAAAAAGCACTCATGTGCTGATAGTGGATTAATAGATATCGCTGAAAAATTCCTCTAAAAGAAATTGTGATTCATAATACATTGTGGGGGCACGTTCGAAAATCCTATTCTCTTACTTTTATCTACGCATCCCGAACCGTAAAAAATATATGGAAAAACAAAATCTTAATAGATATAAAAAAAGAACATGGTGCCCAAAAGAGGACTCGAACCTCCACGCCTTGCGGCACAGGTACCTGAAACCTGCGCGTCTACCAATTCCGCCATCTGGGCTTAAAATTCATCTAAGCTTGTGAGGAAATTCTGTCAATAAAATTATAGAATTTATTCTTAAGCTGAAAGCTATTGGATTAAACTCTGTATATCCACTACAATTTTAGAAATTTCAAGGGGTGATGATTGTCTTTGAAGAAATTGTTGAGTCGGAATTGAATGTGTAAACAATAGGAATGCCAGTTGCTAATTCTTGAGATTTAATTTCTTCACTGTTTAGACCTTCAAGTGCCATAATAAGTGCACGAAGAGAATTACCATGTGCTGCAAGTAAAACAGTTTCAGAGCGTAAAACATGCGGTTGGATATGGTAAAGATAGTAAGGCAAAACGCGAGCAACAGTATCGCGTAAGCTTTCTCCATTAGGGGGTGCAATAGTATAGGAACGGCGCCATATTTGCACTTGTTCTTCTCCCCATTGTTTGCGTACTTCATCTTTATTCAGACCGGCGAGATCACCATAATTGCGTTCATTTAATGCTGGATTTTTTATTAATTGCAAATCTGATTGTCCCATCTGCTCTAAAATATGCTGTGCCGTTTTTTGCGCGCGCTGTAAAGCAGACGTATAAGCGATATCAAATTTCAAACCTGCTGCTTTGAGTTTCTTTCCTGCTGCTATTGCTTCTGCATGACCTTTTTCTGATAAATCGGGATCTTTCCAACCAGTGAAAAGATTTTTGATATTCCATTCACTTTGTCCATGGCGGATGAGTACAAGTGTGCGTCCCATTGTGAATTTCCTACTTTACATTGACTCTTTAGAATTCATCGTCTAATCCCAAAACGTCAAGCATGGAATAAAGACCATGTTTGTGGTTCTTTGCCCACAAAGCTGCTCTTAATGCACCATTAGCAAAAATAGAGCGTTCTTGTGCTATGTGTGAAAGAACAATTCGCTCACTTGAACCGGCAAAAGTAACACTGTGGTCACCGACAACCGTTCCACCTCGTGAACAGGCAAAGCCTATCGTACCTTTCGCACGCTCTCCTGTGTGGCCATTGCGTCCACTGACACTCACATTTTTAAGCATAACATTGCGACCTTCGGCTGCTGCATTCCCAAGAAGAAGAGCTGTTCCAGAAGGGGCATCAACTTTGCTAGAATGATGCATCTCGTAAATCTCAATATCAAACTCATCCGCGTTTAATGCTTTAGCTGCTTTCTTTACGAAGCTGGCCAAAAGATTGACTCCGAGACTCATGTTTCCGGATTTGACAATAGTTGTATATTGCGCAAAATCTGCAATTTGTGCTTCCTCTGTTTTGCTAAACCCTGTTGTTCCGATAATATGAACTAGGCTTTTTTTGGCGGCATAGTTGGCGTAGAGTATACTGGCTTGTGGCTGTGAAAAATCTAAAATGCCTTCTGTATTAGAAAAGGCATTCTCGGGATCATCTGTGATACGAATATTGAGAAAGTCTGAACCAATCAATGTACTGGCATCTTTATCTACAAAAGGTGATCCTTTTCGTACAAGTACTGAACAAAGCTCTATGTCTTTTCTACGCTGGATAGCTGTAATGAGTTCACGTCCCATTCTCCCATTAGCACCAACAACTGTAAGGCGCATATTTATCTCCTTATGATACTTTATTCTTTGAAGTATAGGTAAATTCTCTTCTTTTTTCTAATGGTTCTTTCTCTTTAAGAGAAAAATTTACCTCTTTAAGCTATGTGAACAAATTACTGCTTTATATAAGCTCGTGATGAGAGATACCTTCATTATCGTTATAGAGTAAATAATGTCAATGTAATGCAATATGTTTTTTAACATATACTGAGGAGGATGAAAAATTACGCATGATGTATACAAATGCATCAGCTTTCATTGGTGAAGAGGCATATTATCCGTTTAAATATTGTTTCACTTATTATCAATAACAGGTAATTAGAAGTCAAGATCTGCATAATGAGGACTCGCAACAATGCCGCGGATGCGATCTGCTAAAAGAGGGCGAAAAGAAGGCCGCGATTTAATCCGCATATACCAATCTTTGGCTGCTGGGGATTGCTCCCAGTCAATTTCCCCTAGAAAATCAAGTACAGAAATAGTAGCTGCGGCTGCCAAATCCGCATAGGATAATTCTGAGCCGACTAACCAGTCGCGAGATGCGCAAAGCCAATTGAGATAGTTCATATGCGGTAAAATATTAGCGCGCGCATTGCGTAAAATTTGTGAATCAGGAGCTCCTCCGCCAATGGTTAGTGGCATTTCACGTTTATAGATTCTTTCTCGTACAATATGGCGTGTAGCTTCATTTTCAAATTTATTTAAAAACCAGTCGTTGAGACGACGTACCTCGGCCCGATCTAAAGGATTTTCCGGAAAGAGCTTATTCTCTTGTCGCAAACTCCCGTGTGTTTCATCTAAATATTCGTAAATAACAAGAGCGCCTGATAAGGGAGTTTCGTGTTCAGCAAGAAGAACGGGAACATGACCAGCAGGATTAAGTGCGAGAAATTCGTGTCTTCTTGCCCACTCATGTTCTACAATGAGTTGAGTACTTATATTATATTCTGCAAGAATAAGACGTATGAAGCGGGATGCAGAAGAAAGGGGGGAGTGGAAAAGTGTTAGCATAATTTACACTGTTATATAGAGTTGGTAAGAATTCTTTCAAGTAACAGGAATTTTTATAAAGATGCTTTATGGGAAGCACAAGATTATTAGCAGAAGCTCACAATTATGTTTAATGAATTATTAATAACAAGAATGTGTTCTATACTGTGATTGCTTGCAAAATGGCGGTACGCATTTCTTCTAAACCTAACGCTTTTTCTGAAGATGTCACAAGAAGTTCAGGATAAGCTGCTGGATGTTTGAGAAGCTTTGTTTTTGTAGTTATTATTAATTTTGCAAGTTCAGGCGATTTGATTTTATCACTCTTTGTCAAAACAATCTGATAAGAGACGGCTGCTTTATCAAGGAGATCCAACACATCAGTATCATTCTTTTTGATTCCGTGACGTGCATCAATCAAGACATAAACACGTTTCAGTGTTGTGCGACCCCGTAAATAGCTAAAAACGAGACGTGTCCACGCATCAACCAAATTTTTAGGGGCTTCAGCAAAACCGTAACCTGGCATATCTACAAGTGCTATAGGAGGAAGATCTCCCAGTTGTCCGCTGTAACCATCAGGTACAAAGTAATTAAGTTCCTGAGTACGTCCTGGTGTATTTGAGGTGCGCGCCAAGCTTTTTTGTTGGACGAGTGCGTTTATTAGGGAAGATTTCCCAACATTGGAACGTCCTGCAAATGCAATCTCCGGCGGTCCTTCGGGTGGAAGAAAGCGTATTGCAGGCACACCGCGAATAAAAATCCAATTACGAGAAAAAATTCCAGAAAGGGAAGAACATTTTGTCATTCATGCGCTTCTTTGTTGGCATGTGCTTCTTTTTTGGGTGATTTTCGCCACATAGCTTTAAGATTATCGAAAAGCTCAATTTTAACTCCTTGACGTTTCATCATGATACCCTGCTGAATCATTGATAATATATTGTTCCATGCCCAATAGATGACAAGACCAACTGGGAAAGAAGCCAGCATAAAGGTAAAGATGACCGGCATCCATGTGAAAATCATAGCTTGTGTTTGGTCTTGGGGAGCTGGGTTCATACGCATTTGTAAAAACATCGTTATCCCCATGATCAAAGGCCATGCACCAAGCATAAGAAATGCTGGGACTGTGTAAGGCAAAAGGCCAAACAGGTTAAAAAGAGAAGTCGGATCGGGCGCTGCTAAGTCTTGAATCCAGCCAAAGAAAGGGGCATGCCGCATTTCGATGGTGATATATAGAACTTTATAAAGAGCAAAGAATATTGGAAATTGCACCAACATTGGCCAGCAGCCTGCAAGAGGATTAATTTTTTGGGTTTTATACAGTTCTATTATTGCTTGTTGTTGCTTGGTTCGGTCATCTGGATATTTTTCTTTGATTTCTAGGAGCATTGGTTGCATGAGCTTCATGCGCGCCATAGATTTGTAGGACTTATTTGCTAGCGGGAAGAGAAGCGTTTTCAAAAGCACTGTGACAAGAAGAATGGCGATGCCAAAGTTTCCCGTTTGTTTGTAAAGGATATCAATAAGGGAAAACATTGGTTTGGTGATAAAATCAAACCAACCCCAATCGATTAAAAGAGCAAATTTCTTGATTTTCAGGTCATTTTGATAGTGATTAATGATTTCAACTTGTTTTGCACCAGCAAAAAGACGATTTGTAATGGTTTTCGTTTCATTGGGGGCAATAGTTAAAAGCGATCCTAGCAAATCAGATTGATAATGGGTATTCAAACGATCAAAATAAATAAAGCGGCTTGTATATTCTTTATCTTGTGGGGGAATAACCGCTACAGCCCAATATTTATCAGTAATACCAATCCAGCCTCCTGTGACTTTGGAGAAAGTCATACTTTTCTGGCCATTATCAGGATTCGGATTAAGTTCTGCTAAGCTTTTGTATTTTTCAGTTTTGAGTGTATCATCTGCAATAGCTATCATGCCTTCATGAAGCAAATAGGTTGCATTTGTATGTTCTGGTGGGGCTGCACGTGCAACGCGTGCATAGGATGAGAGATATATTGGTTTATCCCCTTCATTGCTGATAGAATCCTCAATGGTAAACATGTAGTGGTCATCAACAGAAAGGGTACGGCGGAAGATTTGTCCCTGTCCGTTATTATAAATCAAAGTAACGGGTGTTGAAGGAGTCAGTGTCCTATTGCTTCCCTCTATTTGCCATTGTGTATTGGATTGTGGCAAAGCGTTCGCTGGCAAAGATGAACTGGTAAAACCAAATTCGGCAAGGTAGGTTGTTTTGAAGCCTTGGGGGTTCAGCAAAGCGATTTCCGGTGATGTCTTATCTACCGTTAGACGATATTTTTTAAGCAGAAGATCATCAAATTGGGCACCAGTAAGATTAATAGAGCCTTCAAGTTCACTGGTTTTTATTGCGATACGGTCTGTTTTGGCTAATTCAATATTCCGAATCTCAGGAGTCAACGGGTGATCGATTGTAGGGGCGGATCCGTGCGTTGATGCAAGGTCAGAGAAATTTGTATTGGTAGTGGAATCGGAGTGTTGTTTTGACAATTGCTGTGTGATTATTTGTTTTTGTTGTATCTCTGCGTGTTTGGGAGCAACATAAAGAAATTGCCATGCAATAAGCACTGCAAAAGACAATCCAATGGCTATGAAGAAATTGCGGTTATATTCCATTCGTACTACCTTGTTGCCGTTGTTGTTTTGTTTTTGATCTTATTCGCCGACTTAATTCACTGATCAAAGATTTAAAAGGTGCGTGTAGCGCATCAGGATGCGCTATAATGACATAGTCTGTTCCTGCCTCCATGTCTTCTGCTAAACCAACTCTCACTGCTTCACGCAGGCGCCTTTTGATACGATTGCGTTTGACAGCATTGCCGTTTTTACGTGTGACAGTGAAGCCTACACGTGGAACAAGGGAAGATTTTTCTGCTGTTTGTTCACGGGACTTAACTTCGAGTAAAAATAAGGGACCACGTCGTTTCTCTCCTGTGCGTACAGCCAAAAAATCCGCTCTCTTGCGAATGCGGCAGGGATGTTTTTTCTTCATAAGAGCGCTTCGCAATTTTACTAAATGCCTGCAGAAGCAGGCATTGGAGGTTCATAACGGAAGTTCCACAACAAAGAAGTGACGCATCATATTCAACAGTTGTGAAAAATTAAATGGTTAAGCAGATAATCGCTTACGTCCACGTGCCCGCCTTGCGGCAATGACTTTACGGCCACCAGCTGTTGCCATACGTGCACGAAAGCCATGGCGGCGTTTGCGAACAAGTTTAGAGGGTTGATAAGTACGTTTCATTTATTTAAATACCGCGGCGTGCGGCCCTTCTTAGCTCTATGAGCAGTTATTATGCTAGATGAACAATTTTATCCTATCATACGACTGCTCATCCATAAGGAAAAACATAAAAAAAGTCAATCTTAGATTATTTTTCTCTCTCTTGAAAAAATAGAAAAAGCTCTATGATGGATATTCATTTTGTACGTGATACCTTTAAAATATAAAAAAATGATTATTGGTTGCAACATTCACTTTATCGTTATTTCTCCTATGGCAAAAATGCATGAGCAAGGCCTTAAGGTGCTAAAGAAAGCAAAGTGATTTGTGATTGTATATTTATAAAAAGCGTTATTTTTATAACAATATAAGAAGTTTTCTCAATTTTGTTTCTTAAAGGAACTTGTAAGAAATTTGTATAGAGTGATTGTAGAACAAGATATGTTTGGACGGATTTCGTTATAGAATGTACGCTTGAGTTTTTTATTTGAGATGAGTTTAGTGTTTTGAAAAGATGAGATATAAGATATTTTACAATTTATTGTTCTCATAAAGCGGGGAATTTTTAGGTGATTACCTTTCTGGGGTTTTCGTCTTTATTTCCGTGTTCTTTGGGATCAGTATAGAGAGGAAAGAGCGTGAATCTTATCACAAGCGAAGCTATCCGCAACGCATTACGTAAAGTTAAAGGACCGAATTTTGAAAGCGACATTGTATCGTTGGGTCTTGTTTCAGAAATATTGGTTGCTGATGGTAAGGTTTTCTTTTCCATTACAGTTCCTGATGGACGTGTGCAAGAATGGGAATTATTGCGCTGTGTTGCTGAAGAAGTGGTGTCGGCTATGGAAGGGGTTGAATCTGTTGTTGTCACACTTACGGCAGAAAGAAAAATGAGGATGTCTTCTCAGGTGCATAGAGATGCACTGCTAAAACGTAGAGCAGATCTGTTGCCTGTAAAAATGCCGATAGAAGGTGTGCGGCATGTGATTGCGGTTGCTTCTGGAAAAGGAGGCGTTGGCAAATCTACAATGGCAATCAATATTGCTTTAGCTTTACAAAATTCTGGTTTCAAAACAGGGGTTATGGATGCAGATATCTATGGTCCATCTTTGCCACGATTGACAGGACTTGTTAATCAAAAAATACAACTCATTGGTGGGAAAAAACTTCAACCGCTTGAAAAATTCGGTCTTAAATTGATGTCGATGGGATTTTTGGTGGAAGAAGAAAAGCCGGTGGTCTGGCGTGGTCCTATGGTCATGGCAGCTGTGACGCAATTGCTAAGAGATGTTTTATGGGGACCTCTTGATATTTTGGTGGTTGATATGCCACCGGGAACAGGGGATGCACAATTGACACTTGCTCAACAAGTACAGTTAACGGGTGCGCTGATCGTTTCTACTCCGCAAGATCTTGCGCTCGTTGATGCGCGTAAAGCGATAGAAATGTTTATGAAAGTTAATGTTCCCATTCTAGGACTCATTGAGAATATGAGTTATTTTATTGCTCCTGATACGGGAAAACGCTACGATATTTTTGGCCATGGTGGCGCGCGTGCAGAAGCGGAACGTCGAGGGGTTCCTTTCTTAGCAGAAGTGCCGCTGGATGCAGCTTTACGGTCTTCTTCAGATGAAGGAGTGCCTATCTTTGTTGCTAAGTCTAGTGAAGAGCATACCAAGCTTTATTGCACGATTGTTGATCAAGTAAAAAACAAATTTTTTTAGATTTTTGTTTTTTAGTAGGGTTTACTAAAAGACAATAATTTAAAATATTAAAGAGCTATTTCATTAGTGATCCCAGTATGTGTCTCATTGTTGAATGAAATGTTTCAAAAGGTCAACAAATGAGAAATTGGTCATGCAAGATGCAAGTGGGTGTTTCAACAAGGAATGCTCTCCAAAGCGTGTCGTAACAAGCCGGCACCATCATTATATTTGCCAGCCCCCAATGTTGTGACAGATCTTGCATTAAGACGGTTCATAAGAGCCATTTTTAGCCCTTTCTTACACAAATTTTATCCACACATTCATCCCGCTTTTGATGTGCAAGGGAGTGATTTTGATTGATGCAACATAAACAGATTTGAAATGAGAGAATCTTACAGTATTCGGGTTTCTCATTCAATATGAATAACGTTAGATTATCATTATAAATCAATGTCTTATCGTAGAAGGTAAAGCTGTAAGGTGGAGAAGAGCTATTGGCATTTACGCGCCAAAGAAAATTGTAAAGCAAATGAAAACAATTTAGGCAAAATTGTATAAACCGTGAAAGGTTGTCCAAAAAGGTGGTCTAAAAACAGCTCATTAAAGAAAAAGCCATATATTTATATGTTTATGAAATAAAATGGCGCTTTATTTAAGCACGAAAGAAGCATTTTTCGATATGAAATTGCTGTAGATCGATCATATTACCGCAAAGGTTGGAGGAAATAGTGTAAAATGAGATCTTTAAATACTGAGGTTTTATGCTGCTTCAAAAACAATACAGTCAGTTCTTTTTGTTGCCAAAAGGAGCGATTTATGTTTGCTTGGGGTGGTGTTTTTACTTCCGCTGGAGGGGGAAGTTTAAAAAATGTTGGTTATAAGGGAAATCTGAAAAATTGAGCCTTTAAAAGGGGGAATATAAGATAGAGAAATGGGGGAAATTGTTGCTTCTGTTTTTGGAGCTGCTAGAGCATTGGTCCTTTGGAAATTTGTTCTGTGAGAAGCGATAGTGCTGATCAAACAGGTTATTAATGCTAAAAAAGGCACTGGATGTTCGGTTATCTTATTATGGTGCGATCTATGTTCAAGTTGGCAATTTTTTAGCAATGGCAATTTTTTGGCAATGGTAAAGATTTTTAGCGATGGCAAAGAAAATTTTATAGATATCACTTATGAACACGGGTAAAGCTTCTTGGGAAGAGTTTATGGAAAGAGAGTACTTGAATATGAAAGAAGGGCATGCGTGAAAAAGCATATTTTATAGGTGCTCATGCTTATTCTGCGCCTCTCATAGAACCAGCGCTTTATCTTGTGGCAACGCCTATTGGCAATCTTGCCGATATTACTCTTCGTGCTTTGCAAGTGCTGGCAGGCGTTGATATTTTAGCGTGTGAGGACACTCGGGTAACGCGTGTCCTGCTAAAACGTTACGGTATTCAGAAAAAAGCTTTTCTTTATCATGAACATAATGCGCAAAAGGCAGGGCCGAGGTTATTAGCGGCTTTGGCGGAAAATAAAACTGTGGCACTTGTCTCAGATGCTGGGACACCGCTTATTTCTGATCCCGGCTTTCGGCTAGTGGAAGAGGCACGTAAAGCTGGTCACAAAATTGTTCCCATTCCTGGTGCATCAGCTCTTTTGGCGGCTCTTATAACGACAGGTCTGCCCACCGATAGCTTTTTCTTTGCGGGTTTTTTGAGTGCGCGAAAAGTACAACGCCAAAAGCGATTAGAGCAATTAAAAACTATTCCCGCAACTTTGATTTTTTATGAATCACCGCATCGTCTTGTTGAGACTTTGCAGGATATGGTTGCTCTTTTTTCAGCGGATCGGCCCGCTGCAATCTGTCGGGAATTAACAAAAAAATTTGAAACGGTGGATGTGTCCAACTTAGGAAATTTATTTGAAAATTATAGCAAGCAAACGCATATTCGGGGGGAAATTGTTGTGCTTGTTGGAGAAGCACCTGCCTCTTTGGAGGTGATGAGTGATCAAGAGATTGATGAAATGTTATTAGAATTGGCGCATACACATTCTGCCGCTCAAACAGCTGCTTTGGCTGCAAAAAAGACCGGCTTAAAAAAGCAGGAGCTTTTTCGGCGGTTGAATTTTTTGAAAGATGCGTGAAACTTTAAAGGGGGGCGTAAGCTTATGCAAAAAAAGCGCAGGCAAAAGTCTTTCTATCGCGGTGTGCGTGCAGAAAAATGGGCAGCTTGGTGGTTGCGTCTCAAAGGGTTTCACATTGCGGAAATTCGTTTTAAAACAAAATGTGGTGAAATTGATTTAATTGCACGGCGTGGAAATCTTGTTTTAATGGTTGAGGTGAAAGCACGTTCAACCTTGGTTGAAGCAATGACAGCGGTTTCTCAGGTGAGTGAGAGACGCATTGAGGCAGCAGCCGATATTTGGTTGGCACGGCAAAAAGATCGTTCTCTTTTATGTGTGCGCTTTGATTTGATTGCAATTTTGCCGTGGCGTTTACCGCACCATATTCCAGCATTTTTTACGTCTGATAAGTAAAGAGCTCTAGAGCATTTTAACCGTGATAGATAAAAAACATTTTGTTTTTATATGTACATGGGGTAAAAAAGTGCGTAACAGTTTGAGCGCTATGAGGAGCGAAAGATGGACGATTATGAAAAGTTTGCAACCGGATTGTTGATTGTGTTTGGGGCGCTGATTATTGGTGGTTTAATGGCCATGCATATTGTGCTCATGAATAAAACAGGTTTTTTATGTGCGTTAGCAGCAGCTATTGTTGGTTGGTTTTCTGCTTTTGCGGTTCTCTTTGATAAGCCCAAAATCTATTTGGGATTGATTATTCTTGCTATGCTCTGTGTTGCTTCCTCAATTAGTGTTTATGTGAGTTAAAATGCTTGAAGTGCTGGTTGAGCTTTCTTTAAAATTATGAGAGCTAGGAGTAGAAATGAAAATTGGCTTTTTGGGAACGGGTAAAATCAGTGCTTCAATGATCGATGGTTTAATGACAAGCGCTTTTGACGTTCCTTCCATTATCATCTCACCACGCAATGCACAAAGTGCACAGCGTCTTTCACAAAAGTATGATAAGGTTCTCATTGCTGAGAATAATCAAGTGTTGTTGGACATGAGTGATTGTGTTTTTCTTTGCTTGCCCAACCAAATTGCTGAAGAAGTTTTGCGTTCTCTTCGTTTTCGTCCAGAACAGCTTGTTATTTCTGTGCTTGCTATGGCAAAAGTAGTACAGGTTGAAGAGTGGATTAATCATAAGGTTTATCGTGCTGTTCCGCTTCCTTTTGTGGCAGAATGTAAAAATTTGACGCCAATTTATCCTGATCATCCATTTTTACGCAGGCTATTTGATGCGCTGGGCGGTACATTGGTGCTGGATGCGGAAGATCAGTTTAACCTTTTCATGACTGCTGGTTCACTCATGGGAGTTTATTTTAATTTTATAGAAACAACGCATCAATGGTTTGTAACAAAAGGCTTAAAAAAAGAGCAGGCAGCAAATTTTCTCGCCATGATGTTTGGAAATCTTACGGACGAAATGCGCAAAATTACAGCTGCTGATAGTTCTACATCTCTTGATTTTGCATTGCTTGAGAAAGAGTTTTCAACAAAGGGGGGAACAAATGAGCTTTTGTCAAACTGTTTTTCTCGCCAAGGAGGAAGAAGAGCTTTAACAACCGCTCTTGAAACCACTTTGCAAAAAATGAATACCTCATTTACAAATTAAAACGCTTGATCAATATTTTCTTTTCTCATCCAAATGAGAGGGGTATTCATGCATTCATTTGTATCCGCATGAACACAGATCAACAAAATTGTTTGTTATGCATATGCAATAGCGCGCAGATTGATATCCGAGATAATTGCTATAATATGTTGATTTTTAGTATAAATTAGCATTACGTATATTGAAATGAGCCTCTTGTAATCTTTCATATTCATATCCTTTCGTTCTGAATCAAGAAAAACTCTTTCAATGTAGGTTCATAAAGAAACTGGCATGTGTATCGAAAAGCAGTTTTAGAATGGTGTAAATACGTTTCTTTATCAACTGGTTTCATGCAATAGCAAGTACAACATTTTGATGTAGCAAATAGAATGGTGGTGCCTGCTTGTACTTTTATAAAAGCTTGTGGTGCTCAATAGATCTTGCGTTATTGTTCATGGAGGGAGGTTGGAAATGGGCGTTGGGAGCAACGAGAGACGTCTTTCTAAAGTAAATTTATGAATGAGTAGCGTAATAGTCTACTGTGCTTCGTAAGGAAAGAACGAGAAAAAAGCAGAAGCATGAAGTGCTGCGCAATCACCATTCTTTAAAAGATATTGCTGTGGATGTTTTGGGAAGTTGTAAAATCAACTTAAAAAGAGATGGTGAAGATGGGCAATGATTTCTATCTTTACAAGTAGAATGGTCAAAATATTTTAGCCATTGTTTTGTCATTGATAGATAGTTTTTAATAACAGTATGTTATTTTTTCTGATAAAAAAAGTGATGGGTAATGAGAGTATTTTATTGTGGAATGTGGTTGGAATAGATTTCACTTTGTAAAAGGACTTATACCTTGAAGATATCGGATGGATTCTGAGTTTTGCAAGGAAGCATTCTTATTGATTAGGTTTTTACGGATTCCCCTTTTAGTGGAATGAACAATAGTTACATATTTGGATAAAGGGGCCCCTCATTGCCTTGCGGACAGGTCCAATTGATATTCTGGTTAGGATCTTTGATATCGCAGGTTTTACAATGTATGCAGTTTGAAGCGTTGATAACATAAATTTCCTGATTATTATGGTCTCGCCATTCATAGACAGCGGCAGGGCAGTAGCGTGCGGAAGGTCCTCCATAAATTGCATATTCGGAGTCTTTTTGTTTTTCTAATGAGGCTATTTTTAAATGGCAGGGTTGATTTTCTTCGTGGTGCGTATTGGAAAGTGCAACACTGGAAAGACGATCAAAGGTTACAATCCCATCTGGTTTTGGATAAGCAATGGGTTGAAACTTTTCTGCTGGTTCAAGACATGCATAATCTGCTTTTCCATGGGAGAGTGTTCTAAATAAGGAAAATCCGAACAGCTGTTGCCACCACATATCAAAGCCGGCAAGCTTGATCCCATATTTTGTGCCTAATTTTGTCCAGAGTGGTTTGGCATTGCGTGCTTTATAAAGATCTTTGCCAATGGGGCCTTTTCGCCAATGTTCTTCGATTTCTTTGACTTCATCATGAGCGCGACCTTGTGCAAGAGCTGTAGCAATTTTCTCGGCTGCCAATATTCCGGATAAAATGGCGTTGTGTGATCCCTTGATACGAGGAACATTGACAAAACCGGCAGAACAGCCAATAAGCGCTCCACCGGGAAAGGTAAGTTTTGGTACAGATTGCCAGCCACCTTCACTGATCACGCGTGCTCCATAGGAAAGGCGTTTTGCACCTTTGAAGATTTCATAGAGTTTAGGATGGGTTTTAAAACGTTGAAATTCTTCAAAGGGAGAAAGATAAGGATTTTTATAATCTAAGTGCAAAACAAAACCGACAGAAATTAAATTGTTTTCTTGATGATAAAGAAAACCTCCACCGCCGGTATTGTTGTCTAAGGGCCAACCGGTGAAATGTTGAACTAAACCAAGCTTATGTTTTGAGGGCTCAACTTTCCAGAGCTCTTTGAGACCGAGACCAAACTTTTGTGGTTCACGATTTTTGCTAAGTTCGAATTTCTGTATCAGTTGTTTTGCAATGGAACCACGTGCTCCTTCCGCAATGAGAGTATATTTTGCCAGTAATGCCATACCGGGCATAAAATTCTCTCCAGGGGTTCCATCTTTGTTAAGCCCCATATCACCCGTAAGAACACCAATGATAGCTCCGTTATCGCTTTGGATGGTATCCGATATGGCAAATCCAGGATAGATTTCAACACCGAGTGCTTCGGCTTTTTTGCTCAGCCAGCGACAGACATCGCCAAGCGAAACGATGTAGCAACCGTCATTTGATAAGATTTTGGGGCGAAGAATATTGGGAAATAGTATAGCGTGCTTCGGTGTTAGTGAAAAAAATTGGTCACTGCTAACAGGTGTTTTAAAGGGATGATCGTGTTCATTCCTCCATTCTGGTAAGAGTGTATCAATGCCGATAGGATCAATAACTGCACCAGACAGAATGTGAGCACCGACTTCGCTCCCTTTTTCAACGACTATGACAGAGAGCTCAGGGTTAATCTGTTTAAGGCGAATTGCAGCGGAAAGCCCTGCAGGTCCTGCTCCGACAATCACTATGTCAAATTCCATACTTTCACGTTGGTGATGCAGAGGTGCATTCATGGCTTATAAGGCTTTCTCCAACTTTAGAATAATTTGGTGAAGATCATCCACAAGGGGATAATCAGCGATTTTCATGGCGAAAGGTTTTGCAAGTTTCGCTCTGACAATCACTCTGTCAAATTCTATACTTTCGCGTTGGTGATGCAGAGGTGCATTCATGGCTTATAAAGCTTTCTCCAACTCTGGAATAATTTGGTGAAGGTCGCCTACAAGAGCGTAATCAGCAATTTGCATGATAGGTGCTTCTTCATCTTTATTAATAGCAACAATAACTTGTGCATCCATTATACCGGCTAAATGCTGGATTGCACCGGAAATGCCGACAGCAATATAGAGCTCAGGGGCCACAACTTTGCCTGTTTGTCCAATTTGCCAATCATTGGGAGCATAACCTGCATCAACGGCTGCACGGCTGGCACCCAAAGCAGCTTCTAGCTTATTTGCAAGAGGGAGAAGAAGTGCCATAAACTTCTCTTGTGAACCAAGACCGCGTCCGCCTGATACAATAACACGGGCTGAGGTAAGTTCAGGGCGATTGCTTTTGTTGGTTTCTGCTTTTACGAAAGAAGAAAGGTTTGGATTAGGGGCTGGTGTTATTGTTTTAATGGGAGCAGCATCATTTTTTTGTGGGGTTGGTGTGAAAGAGGCAGTTCGAACTGTTATAACCTTTTGACGATCATTGGTGCGTACAGTTTCAATGGCATTTCCTGCATAAATTGTTCGTTTGAAAGTATCAGGTGCAATCACGGCGATAATGTCTGAAATTTGCATAAGATCAAGAAGAGCAGCTATGCGCGGCATCACATTTTTTCCGGTGCTGGTAGAGGCAGCCATGAGCACATCATAATCATGCGCATATTTTATGATTGTATCGGCTACAGGTTCGGCCAAATGATGTGCTAAATAATCAGCTTCAGCGATAAGAACTTGCCGTACACTCGTGAGTTTAGCAGTGTTTTCAGCGATCTCTTGAACATTTTTTCCACAAACTAAAATATCAATATCGCTACTTATTGCGCGAGCAGCGGTGAGTGCTTTTGCGGTTTCTTCTGTATTCTGTTCGGCTAATAAAAGAATTGCCATAAGTTTTTGCCCTTTTATGCATTATTGTTTTTGATCACTTAGTTATCGAATTTAAATGCGATTGGTTTGTTTTAGCGCATTGACAAGCTCTGCCACATTAGCCACCTTGATACCGGATTTACGCGGTTTTGGCTCTTCAACACTAAGAACTGTTAAGCGCGCTTGCGTCTCTACACCAAGCTCAGAAAGCGCCTTTTGTTCAATAGGTTTCTTTCTTGCTTTCATAATATTGGGCAAAGAAGTATAACGCGGTTCGTTTAACCGTAGATCAGCAGTCATAACTATGGGAAGAGGGAGGCAAATGGTTTGGGTACCATCATCTACTTCGCGGATGACAGTTACATGCCCGTTTTCTATGTTTAGGCTTGAAGCAAAAGTTGCTTGTCCCCAACCAAGAAGAGCTGCTAGCATTTGTCCAGTTTGATTGCTATCATCATCAATGGCTTGTTTTCCCAAAAAGACCATATCTGGTTTTTCTTCATGCACAATAGCCTTGAGAACCTTAGCAATTGCTAAAGGCTCAAGTGTTTCCTGTGTTGTGACAAGGAGTGCGCGGTCGGCACCCATTGCTAGTCCAGTTCGCAAAGTTTCTTGCGCTGCTTCTGGTCCAATTGAAACAAGAACGATTTCAGAAACTTTCCCAGATTCTTTCTGGCGGATTGCTTCTTCTACGGCAATTTCGTCAAAAGGGTTCATGGACATTTTTACATGGGATAGATCAACACCTGTGTTATCGGGTTTGACGCGTATCTTAATGTTATAATCAACAACACGTTTGACAGCGACAATTATCTTCATGATGATCCTCTTTGTTTGTATGATCACAAGTTTATAGTAATAACCATAAGAAACCAAATCCTTTAGAATTGAATCTCATGTATCATTGGTTTTCCTATTATATCAGTTTTCTTATGGGGGCTTATACTTTTTATCATCGTTACGCATCTCTATTTTTCCTTTTTTTATGCTTTAATAATTGCCATCTTCGCTTGAATAAAAAGTAAAAAACAAAAAACATTTATTTCAAAAGAATGTGTTCAGCATAGTTTTTGAAACAGTTATACGAAAAAAACTTGAAATAAGAGGGATGCAGAATGATAAATGATCTACCAATAGCAAAATGAGGATCTCATTTTTTTGTTCCGCATACTCAGTTTATAACGTGTATAATCGGGTATTAAATGCAATGGCAAAAGAGTGAAAAAGGAAAAAATGGGAGAATGATTTTTCAACGTTTGAAAGCAGTAAAATAAAACATTATTCTTTCAAATGTTTTTGGCAAATATTTTGGGAAGTTCTTAAACCTCTATTTACTAAAATAGAGCACACTTTTGACTTATTTGTGCGATTCTTTGCAGAAAAGAAATGAGGGGTAGTGTTTGTGAACATGAAGAGTCATACTACTAAGCAGGTTAGAGATGATAAACCTTCTTTTTTTGTTGTTGAGCAAAAGGAGGAGGTAAATGCGCCTTCTGAAGTAACGATGTCCGATATTGCTAAAAAATTACGCTCTGTTTACACACAAATGCAGATGAAGCATTCACCTCGTTATTTGACACCACACAGTCCTGTGGAAGAGAATTTTAAATCTTACTTGGATGACATTAGTCGGGCCATTTTGGCTGAGCATTATATACGCCGCCAAAAAGAAAAGAAGCTTTTTGAGTGTTTAGAGCAGATTAAAACGCTTGTTCAGAGTTTGCAGAGCGAAAAGAAAAATCCAGAAGCAGCAGTAACACGGCGTATGTCTCGTTCAAAATCATTTGATTCTGTTGTGCAACACCTTGCTCATATGGTATGTGAGGAAAATCAAGAACGCTCGTTGCTCCAAGAAGAAGCAAAATTTTCAGGACAAAAAAGTGTAACTCCCATCCAAACAAATGTTGAAAACGCATTGCAACAAAGGGATAAAAGCTCTTTGTTAAGTGATGCCATGAAGTCTTCTTCAAAAGAGGTTGAGGAGCTTGTGGAGCGTTCTGCAATCGAAGAAAAACCCTCTGATGTTCAAGAATCTCGTCATTGCATTGAGAATAATCATCCCCCTTCCTTAAAGGCGGAATCTCACTTAAAGGCTGAGAATCAGGGAATTTCCTTTTTTTTACGGTATCCTGTTAAAAAATTTCTTCTTTGTTTTTTAATTATTGCATTTATATCAGTGATAACGTTATGTTTTTATGATGTTTTAAGAGGGGTTCGTTTTTTTTAATTTCATGATGTTAGGTTTGTGACGCATTTGTAATTTTGCAAAGACATATATGGCATCTCAAGTTGTCCTTTTAGACAGACAATAAAGATTATTGAAAAAGGGGAGCATTTAAAGAGGGGCTCTCGGATTATCTAAAAAAAACCTTAAATTATCTTGAAGGTTCTGTAAGTGAGTATTTATTTACCAATTGCTGAAATGTCGCTCAACATGCTGATCTTGATTGGTATGGGGGTGGCTGGTGGTTTTTTTTCAGGTCTTTTTGGGATTGGCGGTGGTTTTCTCATCACGCCTTTATTGATTTTCTATAATATTCCTCCTGCTATTGCTGTTGGAACAGGAGCTAACCAGATGATTGCATCATCTGTAACGGGGGCGATTGCACATTTTAGAAGACGTACTCTTGATATCAAACTTGGTATTCTTTTGGCAATTGGGGGAGGAATTGGCTCTTTAATCGGGATTCAGATTTTTTCTGTTCTGAAAAAATTGGGCCAATTAGATCTCATGATTTCGCTTCTTTATGTGATTCTTCTCGGCAGTATAGGAAGTTTAATGATTATTGAAAGTTGGTGCGATATGATGCGCCAGCGCAAAGCACAAAAAGTCAATGTTCGTCTTGCTGGTCGACATAATTGGATTCATCGATTGCCGTTAAAAATGCGTTTTCGGACATCAATGATATATGTCAGCATCATTCCAGTTTTAGCGATTGGTCTGATTGTTGGATTGTTATCTTCTATTATGGGAATTGGTGGAGGTTTCTTTATGATACCAGCACTGATTTATCTTCTGCGCGTTCCAACCAGTGTGGTGATTGGAACCTCACTTTTTCAGATTACATTTGTATCCTCTTTTACTACAGTTTTGCAAAGTGTGAGTAATCAATCAGTTGATATTGTTTTGGCTTTTTTGCTGATGCTTGGAGGAAGTATTGGTGCACAATATGGGACACGGGCTGGCCGAAAATTAAAGGCTGAACAATTGCGTATGGCGCTTGCATTTTTGGTGTTGATTGTATGTATGCGTCTTGCTTTCCAATTATTTGTACGCCCTGATAATCTTTTCTCTCTGGATAATCTTATGAGATAAAAATGGGTAGATTATTTTCTTTATGCATCATTGCAGGCTGCTTTTGTGTAGTTTCTTTTCCCACGTGGGCATATGTTGGAGCGAAAGCTGCATTCATTGATCAAGTTGATCACGAAACTATCCAAATTATCGTAACAACGAATAGGATTACGGTTGATGCACATTTTGATGGCCGCGATCTTTATATTGCTGGTGTTTTGGAAAATATCGATCCATTATATTCTCGACAAAACCGCTATGATATTGTTGTTAGCTTAGAGGGACAAGCTCGGCCGATGGTTATGCGGGAAAAAAAACGTAATGCTGGAGTTTGGATTAACGCAGATTCCCTGATTTTTAAAAATGTTCCTCTCTTTTATTCTATGGTCACAACGCGTGAGATTGATGAGATTACCAGCGTTGAAGATTATAAACGCTTGAGTCTAGGATTATCTTATTTATTGTTGCAGACGGATGAACAAGATCAGGAAAAAATACAAACTTTCCGTGATGAACTTATAAAATTGCAAAAAGCCAAAGGCCTTTATAATGAAGAAGTGGGCGGTGTTCGTTTTGGTTCTGGTGCACTTTTTACAGCACATTTTCGTTTGCCGGCAAACACTCCTGTTGGGCATTATCAGGTCCGTGCTTATCTTTTTCGCGACGGACAGTTTATTGATAGTGCGACAACGACTCTTGAAATTGTTAAAGCACATATTGCTTATACTATTTTCCGTGCAGCACATAAGCATAGTTTCTTATATGGTATTGTTGCGGTGATTATGGCTGTTAGTACAGGCTTTTTATGTCGTTTGATTTTTCGAAAAGACTAGCGGAAGGGAAACACTAAGGCATTTATTTTTTGCGGAAAATGCGTAGAAAAAGAAAAATAGGTACAACAATAATAGCCCCCATCATGGTCATATGGAAGAAGTTTGCAAGAGTTATAAATCCTGTTTCCCATAGAGGTTTAAAAAATTCCGTTATTGTTCGTATAAGACTTCGAGGCGTCCATCCAAGAAAATTCATCACGATGCCAACAAGAAGTGAAAAGATGAGCAATTTTAGAGTAACGCATCTTGATGTATCTCCGAGAAATGCATAAAAAGAATGAGATAACTGTTTTTTTCTTTTCATTTTTTTACACTTTCGAATATATTGCGCTCCCTTTGCATAATGCGTTGCATTCCTTTTGCATAATACAATGGTGATTTTATCATAGGTACGAAAAAATAGTTTTTTTGTTATTTTTTCTTACTTTTTTTTCGAGTTTACCACCTTGTAATACTGGCGTAACCTCTGTACTTGTTTCTGAAACACGCTCGTGCTCTGTTGGCATTTTTCGAGATATCTTCATAGTATTCCTTTCATTAACTTGGTGGATATTCTTTAGTTTCTAGGAATTCTCGGTAGAATATTGATAATGTTTCAACGTTTTGTATGATGGTGAGGATTTTTCAGTACGTTGAAAATTCTACAATAGATTAAATATTTATAATATACTAATATATTGTGTATAGAATGTAATTTCAAGATATGCTTTTTTAGAGAGATACTATTCATTCTAATAAAAATATGTTTTAAATGTTAAGATTGGGTATTTCATTCTATGTGAATTGAAAAAATAGTAAATTTGTCTGTTGAAAAAAACAGGCTCACTAAATGGGGAAAAGTTTAGTATTTTTGAAATAGCGGGGGACTTTAGAATGTGTTGTTGAAGAAAAGTTTGATTGTATGCAAGCGTGTGGGGAAATATCAGGTTATTATGGTGCTCATGCTTTGGATCACGCCACCTTTGTCTTAAAAGATAATAAGGTGCGGTTGGAAGTTGTTATTGGGCGTAGAGTTATGGAAAAGCCAAATTTTTTCCTGAAGACAAGGGGAGAGATGGTCTCTGTTGGCAAGTTGATAACTTACTGGCGGCATCAAAAATATCAAATTGTCATTGAAATGCTTGAGCCAACGGGGGCTTTGATGAGACTTCTAGAAAATCATAAGAAAAAGTTTAAAGAAAGGCTGTTTGATGCGGCAAAGAAGAAACCTTTGCCTTCTATGCCCTGAATTATAGGTGTTGTGATATCACCAATAGGCGTGGCCATTCATGATATCATTCATTGTATATTAGATCATTTTCTGTTACATATTTGGGTTTTGCCTGTATGTGTTCAGGGGGAAAACGAGCGGTTGAAAAATAGCTACTGCTCTTGAAATTTTGGGTATTTTGCTTCTGGGGAGGTATGGTTTCTAAGGCTGAGCTTATTATTTTTGCATGTTATTGTTGCATGGGGAATTTATACAATAAACTTTAAAAGGAAAAGTCTATGAACTTGAACAGAAAATTATTGAAAAGGAGCAGCTCTTTTGTTTCTGCTGTTATTGCGTTGGGGATGCTTGTGCAACAAGTTTCAGCAAAAACACCTGCTGATACTCTCGTGATGGCTTTGAATCTTGATTCAATCGAGACTTTTGATCCTGCACAAATTAATGAACGTTATGGAAATGAAATTATTGCCAATATTTGTGATAATTTAGTCGATTCCGCTACAGACGATTCAGCTAAAATAGTTCCTTCTTTGGCAAAGAGTTGGGATGTTTCAAATGATGGTCAAGGTACGGTGATTACTTTTCATTTGCGCGATGGTTTGAAGTTTAATGATGGTCGGCCTGCTAGCGCTCATGATTTTGTTTGGGGTATGAGGCGGGTTGTTAAATTGAAGTTGTCTGCGGCGGCAACATTTAACGAATATGGAATTACAGAACAAAATGTTGATTCTACTCTTCAAGCACCGGATGAGAAGACGGTGGTAATGAAATTTGACAAGCCTTATCCGGCAGAGATCATTCTTGGCCATATTGTTACTCTTCGCGTTGCTGCTTTGCTTGATCGTGAGACAATTATGAAACACGAAAAAGATGGTGATATGGGAAATCGCTATTTGGCTAGTCATGCTGCTTGTGTTGGTCCTTATCAATTAAGTAGCTGGCGTTCTGGAGAAGCGATTTTGTTGCGTGCAAGTTCCAATTACTGGGGAGAGGCACCTAAGTTAAAGCAGATTTTAATTCGTCATATTGCAGAGCCTGGAACACAGCGTTTATTGTTGGAAAAGCACGATATTGATGTTGCACGTAATTTGATGCCAGAGGATATAGCAGATCTCCAAGCAACAACAGATATTAAGATTGAGAAAAGATTGACGCCATCCGTAATAATGTGGGGATTTAACACAACAAATCCTATTTTTGCTAATGAAAAAGTGCGTTTGGCAATGCGCTATCTTATTGATTATGAAGGTCTTGGGAAGACCCTTCTCAAAGATGTTGGTGTTCCACGTGCAAGCTTTATTCCCATTGGTAATCTTGGTGCTTTGGATGAAAAAGAAGGACAGCCCTTTAAACTTGATCTTCAAAAAGCCAAACAGCTTTTGACGGAAGCAGGTTATCCAGATGGTTTTGAGGCCAATATTTTTGCAGGGAAATCTCCTTATCCTTTTGCTTTGCCCATTGCTCAGTCACTCCAAGACAATGCAAAAAAAATAGGCGTGCGCTTTAAAATTGAAAATTTTGTAGGTACGCAGTTGTTTTCAAAACTTTATGCACGTAGCTTTGATACGATTTTTATGGGATGGAATAATGATTCTGCAGATCCTTATACAATGGCTTCACGCCTTATTTACAACCCGGATAATCGGTTCGAGGCGAAAAATACAGGCTATGTTAGTTGGTGCCATGGCTATTTTGATGAAGATATGAATAAAAAGGTTAGAGATGCGCTGTTTCAAAAAGATCCACAGAAACGCGCGCAAATGTATGCTGATTTGCAACGTGAATTTATGCAAAAAGGGCCTTATGCTTTTATCTATCAGACATATGTTTCTGTCGCTATGACACCTGAGGTTAAAAAATGGGTTTGGAATAGTGCACCACGTATTTTTTATAGTGCAATTGAAAAATAAGTGGATTTCAATGTTATAAAATACAACAAAAGTAGGAAAAAATATCTTCGACGTTTTGCATATGGTTTAAAAACTGTGCAAATACGTCGAAGGTCATCGGTAACGAACCGAAGTGTTGTGTATAGAATGTAATTTCAAGATATTCTTTTTTTAAGAGAGACTATTCATTCTAATAAAAATATGTTTCAAATGTTAGGATTGAATATCTCAATCTTTGGAAAAAATAATAATTTGTTGATTGGAAAAACAAACGCAACAACAAAACTGGCACATTAAGTGGAGAAAAATTTAGTGTTTTTGAAAAAGTGGGGGCTTTAAAGTGCGTTATCTAAGATAAAGTTTGGTGATGTGCGGGGGCATGGGGAAATCGTTCAGTTACCGCGATTCATACTTTGGATCATGCCATCTTTGCCTTAAAAGATAATAAGGTGCGGTTGGATGCTGTTATTTGGTGCGGGATTGTAGAAAAGCTTAAATCTCCTCCTGAAAAAGGAGGGAAGTTATCGCTATAGGAAAATTTATAATTTAATTTGGTACCCTCAAAATATCAAATTGTTTTGAGGCTCTTGAATCAACTGGGGGGACGCTTTTATGACTCTTCTAGAAAATCGCAAGGAAAAGTCCTGTTTGATGAAGCAAAGAAGAAACCTTTGCCTTCTACGCCTTCAATTATAGGCGTTGTGAGATTATCAATAGGCACTGTCATTCTTCATATCTTCATCGTATACCGGATTGCTTTCCGTTACATATTTGGATTTAGCCTATCCGTGTCAGGGGGATGAGTGGCCGCTGTTTCTATTGAAGGTTTTGATATTTTATCTTTAGGAGGTGTGTTTTCTAAATCTGATCTGCTTATTTTTGTGCATTATTGTTGCATGGGGAATTTATACAATAACCTTTAAAAGGAAAAATCTATGAACTTGAACAGAAAATTATTGAAAGGGAGCAGCTCTTTTGTTTCTGCTGTCATTGCGTTGGGAATGTTTGTGCAACAAGTTTCAGCAAAAACACCTGCTGATACTCTTGTGATGGCTTGGAATCTTGATCCAATAAGTACATTTGATCCTGCACAACTCAATGACCGTTATGGAATTGAAGTGGTTAATAATATTTGTGATAATTTGGTCGATTCTGCTACAGATGATGCTACTAAAATGGTTCCCACTTTGGCAAAAAGTTGGGATGTTTTAAGCGATGACCAAAGTACGGTGATTACTTTTCATTTGCGCGATGGTTTGAAGTTTTATGATGGTCGGCCTGCTAGTGCTCATGATCTTGTTTGGGGCATGAGGCGGGTTGTTAAATTGAAGTTGTCCAATGCAGCAACATTTAATGAATATGGTATAACAGAACAAAATGTTGATGATGCTTTTCAAGCACCGGATGAAAAGACGGTGGTAATGAAATTTGATAAGCCTTACCCAGCAGAGCTTATTCTTAGCAATATTTCTACTAATCGTACTGCTGCTTTGCTTGATCGTGAAACACTTATGAAACACGAACAAGATGGTGATATGGGAAACCGCTATTTGGCCAGTCATTCTGCTTGTGTTGGTCCTTATCAGTTAAGTAGCTGGCGTCCTGGAGAAGCGATTTTGTTGCGTGCAAGTTCCAATTATTGGGGAGAGGCACCTAAATTGAAGCAGATCTTAATTCGCCATGTTGCAGAGTCTGGAACACAACGTTTATTGTTGGAAAAACATGATGTTGATGTTGCACGTAATTTGACGCCTGAGGATATAGTAGATCTCCAAGCAACAACAGATATTAAGATTGAAAAAGTGTTGGCGCCCTCCATGATTATATGGGGGTTCAATGCGACAAATCCTATTTTTGCTAATGAAAAAGTGCGTTTGGCAATGCGCTATCTTATTGATTATGAAGGTCTTGGAAAAACTCTCCTTAAAGATGTTGGTATTCCACGTGCAAGCTTTATTCCGCTTGGAAATCTTGGTGCTTTGGATGAAAAAGAAGGACAGCCCTTTAAACTTGATCTTCAAAAAGCCAAACAGCTTTTAACGGAAGCAGGTTATCCAGATGGTTTTGAGGCCAATATTTTTGCAGGGAAATCTCCTTATCCTTTTGCTTTGCCCATTGCTCAGTCACTCCAAGATAATGCAAAAAAGATAGGCGTGCACTTTAAAATTGAAAATTTTGTAGGTACGCAGTTGTTTTCAAAATTTT
Organism: Bartonella jaculi; assembly: GCF_039543045.1. NCBI lineage: Bacteria > Pseudomonadati > Pseudomonadota > Alphaproteobacteria > Hyphomicrobiales > Bartonellaceae > Bartonella > Bartonella jaculi. The sequence continues at coordinate 12,148 of NZ_BAABIZ010000010.1, read as the reverse complement.
ATGCGCGTGGTTTTGATACAATTTTTTTCGGATGGAATAATGGTTCTGCTGATCCTCATACAATGGCTGCACGCCTTATTTTCAACCCTGATAATCGGTTTGAGGCGAAAAATACAGGCTATGCTAGTTGGTGCCATGGCTATTTTGATGAAAATATGAATCAAAAGGTTAGAGATGCGTTGTTTCAAAAAGATCCACAGAAACGCGCGCAGATGTATGCTGATTTGCAACGTGAAGTTATGCAAAAAGGCCCTTATGCTTTTATCTATCAGACATATGTTTCTGTCGCTATGACACCTGATGTCAAAAAATGGGTTTGGAATAGTGCACCACATATTTTTTATAGTGCAATTGAAAAATAAGCGTGTCTTAAATGTTGTAAAATATAACAAAAGTAGGAAAAATATCTTCGGCGTTTTGTATATAGTTTAAGAACTTTGCAAGACGTCGAAGGTCATCGGTAACGGATCGATATGTTGTGTATAGAATGTAATTTTAGGACATTCTCTTTAGAGAGACATTTTATTTTCATTAAAGATGTTTTTGTATGGATATTAAGATTCAATATTGCAACTTCTGTGAATTAAAAAATGGTAAATTTTTTTGGTGAAAAAACAGCTGCAACGAATATAGCAGAATTCAGCGTTTCTGAAATAGCAGGAGCTTTAAAACGCGTTGTTGAAGAAAAATTTGGTTATGTGCGGGTGCGTGGAGAAATATCGGGATACCGAGGTGCACATGCTTCAGGTCACGCCTACTTTGCTTTAAAAGATGATAAGGCACGGTTGGAAGCTGTTATTTGGCGCGGGTGCATGGAAAAGCTCAAATTTCCTCCTGAAGAGGGGTTAGAAGTAATCGCTGTCGGCAAGCTTACGACTTATCCTGGGTCGTCAAAATATCAAATTGTCATTGAAGCTCTCGAACCAACAGGTGTTGGCGCTTTGATGACACTTCTAGAAAATCGCAAAAAGAAGCTTGCGGATGAAGGTTTATTCGATGAAGCACAGAAGAAACCTTTGCCTTATATGCCCAAGATTATAGGCGTTATAACATCGCCAACAGGTGCTGTCATTCGCGATATCATTCACCGTATATCAGATCGTTTTCCGTTGCATATTTTGGTTTGGCCTGTACGCGTTCAGGGCGAAACAAGCGGGCGGGAAGTGGCTGCTGCTGTTGAAGGTTTTAATGCGTTGCCTTTAGGAGGAGTTGTTCCTAAACCTGATCTTATTATTGTTGCACGGGGAGGGGGAAGTTTAGAAGATTTGTGGGGATTTAATGACGAAGCCGTTGTTCGTGCTGTTTATGAATCTTCTCTTCCTGTTATTTCTGCTGTTGGGCATGAAACGGATTGGACCTTGATTGATTATGTCGCCGATTGGCGCGCTCCAACTCCCACAGCAGCAGCAGAACGCGCTGTTCCTGTTAAACTTGATCTCGAGGTGCAAGTGGCATCGCTTGGTGCACGTTTGCGCACGGGGCTCGCGCGTTATTTTGATTTTCATCGACAAAAATTGCGTGCTACTCTACGCGTTCTTCCGACTGCTGATCAACTTTTTGCTTTACCTCGGCGAAGTTTTGATGAAATTTCAAGTCGTTTGCAGCGTGCTCTTTTTGTAAGCTATGATAAAAAACGTTTTTCTTTTCATGCCCTTGGTGTGCGTTTTTCATTGCGTTTGCTTAATATTGAAAAAGCACAACACAACACAAGGGAATATATAGCGCGTCTTCAGCGTGCTTTTATGCGCAATGTGGAAAAAAAACGTGCTCAGATAGAGGTAGCATCTAGGCTTTTAAGGAGTACTTCGTATCAGAATATTTTGGAGCGTGGTTTTGTTTTGGCTCTGGGGCAAGAAAATAAGCCCATTAAACGATTGGTACAGTTTCCTGAAACGGGGCAGATAAATTTACGCTTCTTTGATGGTGAAATTCGTGTTTCAACGCATGACCATGTTCTCAATCAATCTTCAAAATCTAAACGGATAAAATCGAAGCAAGATGATCAAGGAACGCTCTTTTGATACGGTAAATTTAGCGCTCGATGAGGGGCTTCTTATGGGAGCGGATGGAAAAATTCGTTGTTCATGGGCGGGAACTGATCCGCTTTATTGTGCTTATCATGATAATGAATGGGGAAAACCTATTTTTGATGATTACCGTTTATTTGAAAAAATTTGTCTTGAAGGTTTTCAAGCAGGACTTTCTTGGATCACAATTTTAAAAAAAATCGCTCATTTTCGCCACGCTTTTGATCATTTCGATTTCGAAAAGATTGCAAGTTATGATGAAGAAAAGATCAAAATATTGATGCTAGATAAAAGTATTGTTCGCCATCAAGGAAAAATTCGGTCAGTCGTTAACAATGCATTCAAAGCGCGCGAAATAATTACAGAATGGGGATGTTTGTCTGACTATTTTTGGTCTTTTCAGCCACCACAATCAGAGCGTTATGAAAAAATAGATTTTCACATATTGCAGAACAATTCTGTCACACCGGCTTCTCTGCGTCTTGCTGCAGATTTAAAAAAACGCGGTTGGACATTTGTTGGTCCTACAATTTGCTATTCTTTTATGCAAGCCACGGGAATAGTGAATGATCATCTTGAAGGGTGTTTTTGTCGATAAATTTACAAAAAGTCTCTTTATATAAGGGGTGGAAGGGATTTGTGAATAGAATACAAAATAGTCTTTTAACAGTAAACTGCTGGTTATCATTTGGTGATCGCTTTCGGGTGTGGAGGGATTGGGGCATAGAACTGGTTTTAACAGCTACAGCAATGTCATTTCAGAAAAGTTGAAGAAAAAGCCGTTGGCAATTTTTCAGGAATAGTTTTTAAAACCTTTTATTTCTGAAGTTGTCATGGATGCAATTTATAATATTGGTTTAAGTAATGTTTGTCTGTTGTATTGATAAAAATTCATAATAAGGAAAACAACGGACGTTTTATTCATGTCTTGATGAAGGCGGGATTGTTTTCAGGTTTATCCGTGTAGAGCTATAATGCATTGTTCTATTTTTGAAATTTAATACGGATATATTTATCAAACTTTTTTCTGAATATAGAGTCAGTGGCATATTTATTTTGTATCTTGTTAGCAAATGTTTGTGCATACAATACAGAACAAAATGGTGCTATGAAAAATTGATGTAAATCACTCAGGCTGCTTGTATTACGCTTTATTATCTGATAGTTTTCTTCTTTGGGAAGCGATTTTGCTGTGTGAGCTCCGGTTATTGGGGAAGATGTTTAAGCTCAGACAGGTTTATGTCCACTCCATTGCTTAGTTGAATCCCTAGAATTTGCCGTTGGAAAAATAATTGGTACGGTGTATGGTTTGGTGTCTCCTTTTGCTGGAGAGAAGCAATGGTAAACATCGAAATTGGAAAGGGTTGATAGCAGTTATGTCTTTTCGGGGGGGAGCGAGTATGAGGGGTTTTGTTTTTACGCATGAAACAGCGCTTTTTGTTATGTACTTGCTCATTGGCTATGATGTCCTTCACAAGATGAAGTTTAGAGGAGTTGGTATTTCTCGTTGTAGCTTTATCTTTGCTGACTTATTTTCTATCGTGCATAAAAAAGAAAGATTTCCTTTTATGCTTGGCTTCCAAAAGCTTAAAGAGCTTTTTACAGGGATAAATTGCAGCAAGGGGGCTTTCTTGTGTTTTTCTGCTTGTTTGATACGGTCTTTATAGTGCGGTAAAGATTGAGTGTACATCTTGAAACTGATTGCCTGAGGGGAATGATTATTTTTTTAAATTTGCACATCATTATTTTTTGATACAGTTAAAGGGAAGAGAATGGTTAATCTATGAATTCTGTGCGATGGCTTTCTATATGACTTACAACTTGAGAGTGCTTTAAGGATGAGATACAGCTTATTTGAGAGGGTAAAAAGATATTGGAATGCGGATGTGATGCTGGCTGCGTGAAGGCATTTTATATGTTTTTATGGATTCATTGCAACTTAAGCCAATGAATTTAAGAGTGAGTGGAATTTAAGAGTGAGTAGTTCTGTATAGGTGGTCAAAACTTATTTATTCAGTCTTTGTTGTTATAAGTTTATCGTATCATTTCAAAATAATTCATCGATATAATACTTAAAAGGAAAAATTTATGAACTTAAATAAAAAGATATTGAAAAGCGGCAGCTCTTTTGTTTCTGCTGTTATTGCATTGGGGATGTTTGTGCAACAAGTTTCAGCAAAAACACCTGCTGATACACTCGTGATGGCTTGGAATATTGATGGAATTAATACGTTTGATCCTGCGCAAATCAATGATGTGTATGCAAATGAAATTGTTGTCAATGTTTGTGATAATTTGGTGAGTGCGGCTGAAGATGATCCAGCCAAAATGGTTCCTTCTTTGGCAACGCATTGGGATGTTTCAGATGATGGCCAAGGTACGGTGATTACTTTTCATTTGCGCGATGGTTTGAAGTTTAATGATGGTCGACCTGCTAGTGCTCATGATGTTGTTTGGGGTATGAAGCGGATTGTTAAACTAAAGATGGCCACGGCGGCGGCGTTTAATGAATATGGGATTACAGAACAAAATATTGACTCTGCTCTTCAAGCGCCGGATGAAAAAACGGTGGTGATGAAATTTGATAAGCCTTATCCAGCAGGACTTATTCTTAACAATATTGTTGCTAGTCGTGCTACCGCTTTGCTTGATCGTGAAACAATTATGAAGCACGAAAAAGATGGTGATATGGGAAACCGGTATTTGGCCAGTCATGCTGCTTGTGTTGGCCCTTATCAGTTAAGTAGCTGGCGTCCTGGAGAAGCGATTTTGTTGCGTGCAAGTTCTCACTATTGGGGAGAAGCGCCTAAATTAAAAAAGATTTTAATTCGCCATGTTGCAGAGCCTGGAACGCAACGTTTATTGTTGCAAAAACATGATGTTGATGTTGCACGTGATTTGATGCCGGAGGATCTAACAGATCTTCAAGCAACAACAGATATTAAGGTTGAGAAAGTGTTAGAACCATCCATGATGTTTTGGGGGTTCAACACGACAAATCCACTTTTTGCTAATGAAAAAGTGCGTTTAGCAATGCGCTATCTTATTGATTATGACGGACTTGGAAAGAGTGTTCTCAAAGGTGTTGGTATCCCACGTGCAAGCTTTATTCCGCTTGGGAATTTTGGAGCCTTGGATGAAAAAGAAGGACAACCCTTTAAACTTGATCTTCAAAAAGCGAAACAGCTTTTAACGGAAGCAGGCTATCCGGAAGGTTTTGAGGCAAATTTTTTAGTGGGGACATCTCCTTATGCTTTGCCAATTGCTCAGTCACTGCAAGATAATGCAGCAAAGGTGGGAGTGCATCTTAAAATTGAACGTTTGGCAGGTGCACAGTTGTTTTCAAAACTTTCCGCACGTGCTTTTGATACGATTTTTGTTGGATGGAATAATGACTCTGCCGATCCTCATTCAATGGCTTCGCGCCTTATTTACAACCCTGATAATCGGTTTGAGGCTAAAAATACAGCCTATGGTAGTTGGCAGCATGGGTATTTGGATACAGAGATGAATCAACAGGTTGAAGAGGCGTTGTTTCAAAAAGATCCACAGAAACGGGCACAAATGTATGCTGATTTGCAGCGTGAACTTATGCAAAAAGGACCTTATGCTTTCATTTTTCAGAAATATAGTGTTGTAGCTATGACACCAGATATCAAAAAATGGGTTTGGAATAGTTCACCACGCATTTTTTATAGTGCAATTGAAAAATAAACGCATTAAGTGAGATATTAATTAATGAATGTGTTCATGACGCAAATGATGAAAATCCCCCCTGAAATAAAAAGGGGGGCTAAGTCATTTAGGGTATGAAATTGCTGGGGGTGTTTTCTATAAAGTCTGGTTAAGGTTCAGTTTATAGGTGTGAGGTGATCAATATTGATCAGCATGGCGAGAATGTTTCTGAAGACATCTGTTTGCTAGAGTGCAGGTAGTATCCGTCTCAATTATAGGTTGGCGTTTGAGTGTCTGGCTTGATGGAAGTTCGAGAGAGTGGATTGTGTTTTGTGCTATACTTCTGAGAGATGAAAGAGATACAGCAGAAGTATTTTGAGTTTGGATAAACAAAATAAAATGCAAAAGGAAGAAATCAAATGAGCAAAAAAGGGGTATTGAAGAACTTTTGTATTCTATTAGGGGCAATTGGGGGGGTGAATGTCTCCATACCACTAGCATTGAGTGCATCATCATCTAAAGATACATTGGTGATGGCGTGGAATATTGATTCAATTAGCAGTTTTGATCCAGCACAATCGGTTGAGGTTGTAACGAGTGAATTATTGACGAATATTTGCAGTGCGTTGGTGCAGTATGATCGCAATGATCCTACGAAAGTTCGCCCTGCTATGGCTCAGTCTTGGGATGTTTTAGATGGTGGAAAAAGAATAGTTTTTCATCTTCGTGATGATTTAAAGTTTAATGATGGAAGAAAGGCAACAGCGCAAGATCTTGCATGGTCAATGCAACGGATTATTAAATTAGGCTTGAGCTATGCCCAATCTTTGATGAACTATGGGTTTACTAAAGACAACGTTGAAACTGATATTCAGGCCCTTGACGATAAAACTTTACAACTGAAATTGGATAAACCTTATCCTATCCAACTTGTTTTGACTGTAATTGGACAGTCTTATGCTTCTGCTTTGCTTGATCGGCAAACACTTGAAGCGAAGAGTGTTGATGGTGATATGGGCAATAAATATTTAGCCACGCATTCTGCTTGTGTTGGTCCTTATAAATTGGTGCGTTGGACTCCTGGGGAGAAAGTTATATTACAGGCTACACAACATTATTGGGGAGATGATGTGCCAAAAATTAAGCAGATTGTTGTGCAGCATGTTGCTGAATCAGCAAGCCAAAGACTGCTTTTGGAAAAAGGTGATGTCGATATAGCGCGTGATCTCTCTTCAGAGGATATCTTGGATATTGAAAAACAAGGGGGAGCCGTTAAAATTAGCCGTGTTTTGCGACCGCAGTCTATTTATTTATCGTTGAACAACAAAAACGCAATTTTTGCTAACGAGAAAGTAAGATTGGCACTTCGTTATTTGATTGATTACGAGGGGCTTGGAAAAACTATTTTAAAGGGTATTGCAATTCCACGTGCAAGTTATATGCCATTAGGTATTCCAGGGGCTTTGGATGAAAAAGAAGGATTGCCCTTTAAACTTGATCTTCAAAAAGCAAAGCAATTAATAAGTGAAGCGGGTTATCCTAATGGTTTTAAGGCCAATCTTTTAGTTGGTAGCCTTAACTATATGTCATCTGTGGCGCAGTCTATCCAAGAGAATGCACGCAAAATTGGCATTGAGCTTACAATTGAAAAGATGGCACAAGCTCAATTATTGAGCCGTGTTCGTGGTGGAAACTATGATACTGCTATTATGGGGTGGGGGAGTGCTGATCCTGATGGACATCCGGCTTCATTAAATCACGTTTTTAATCCTGATCCAACATTTACAAAAAAGCACAATATGTATTTGGCTTGGCGTGCTGGTTATTATGATGAAAATGTCAATAAAATGATAATGGATACCTTGTTTGAGCAAGATCAAAATAAGCGTATTACGCAGTATCGCGCTTTACAGCATTATGTGCTCGAGCATGGTCCTATGGTTTATTTATTTCAGACCTATTATACCGTTGGCATGGGACCAGCAGTAAAAAATTGGGTTTGGAATAGTTTTAGACTTTATTACAATGATGCAGAAAAATATGCGCAGTTACATGAATAAAAATGTAGGGCGCGTGATTATAATTTTTTGATTGTGTGGGAAGGAAGAATGCCACATTCATATTTTATAGGTGTGTAGGATCGTATCAAGATGACTTTATCATTTCCAAAAGCCAATATCGCAGAAACGCAAAAGCAGAAAAATTTTTATATATGGGATTTCTTTGTCAAGATATTTAAACTGTTGATTTCAGTATTTATTACTTTGCTTGGTTTGGTGACTATCACTTTTTTTATTAGTCATCTTCTTCCTTTAGATCCTGTTCTTGCTATGCTTGGCGATAATATCAGTCAGGAAGCTTATGATGCAATGTTTTATAAGTTGGGTCTTGATAAGCCATTGATTGTTCAATATTGGAATTATCTCCACAATGTATTTTTGTTTGATTTTGGGGATGCTTTAACCTCAGGGCGTCCTGTCTTAACAGATATTATGCGTGTATTTCCTGCAACGTTAGAGCTTGCAACAGTTGCTATTATTATTGGCACAAGTTTTGGTATTCCTTTTGGTATTTTTGCAGCGATGTATCGCGATTCACCTATCGATTATTTTGTCCGTGTTTTTACACTGCTAAGTTATTCAACACCCACTTTCTGGCTTGGATTGATGGCGTTGTTGGTATTTTACGCTAAACTTGGCTGGATTGGTGGTCCAGGGCGTCTTGATTTTATTTACGAATACTCTTTTGAACCTAGAACAGGATTTTTTCTCTGGGATACTCTTCGGCAAGGGCAATGGGAAGCATTTGGCAATGTTTTTAGCCATATTATTATGCCTGCTTTAATCTTAGCTTTTGGTGCCATGGCTTATATTAGTCGTATGACTCGTGGGTTTATGATTGAACAGCTTAATCAAGAATATATTATTACTGCACGTGTGAAGGGATTATCGTGGGCGCGAACGGTTTGGGGGCATGCCTTTCGTAATGCGGCTGTTCAGATTATTACCGTTGTCGCGCTTTCTTATGCTTTTTTATTAGAAGGTGCTGTCTTGACAGAGACGGTTTTTGCTTGGCCTGGCTTCGGGCGTTATTTGACCAATGCACTTTTGGCAGGAGATATGAATGCGGTTGTAGGATGTACTTTCCTTGTAGGATTTCTTTTTGTTGTTATTAATTTATTCTCTGATTTACTTTATCGCATCTTTGATCCAAGGACACGTTGAATATGACAATCATTAATCATCATAAATCGCAATCGTCATTTTCTTTGAAACATTGGTTAAATGAATCTGTTCCAAGGTCAATACTTCAAACAAATGTACAAAAAATTTATCATTCATCGATCAGATTTTCTCATAATTTTTCAGCTGTATTTGGTCTGATTATTATTTTTGTTATTGTTTTATGTGCAATTTTTGCTCCTTGGATTGCTACCCATGACTTTATGAGCAATGACCTTGTTCATCGATTGCAGTCGCCGTCTGTGCAGCATTATTTAGGGACAGATGAGTTGGGGCGTGATATTTTTAGTCGTCTCGTTTTTGGTGCACGTATCACTCTCTATATTGTTTTTCTCACAACAATTATTGTGGGACCAGTAGGGCTGGTTGTTGGAACTGTATCTGGCTATATGGGGGGATGGGTTGATACTGTTCTTATGCGTGTTGTTGATGTTTTTCTTGCTTTTCCAAGTTTGGTCTTAGCTCTTGCTTTTTCAGCAGCTTTAGGACCAGGGATTGAAAATGCAGCAATTGCGATTTCAATCGCAGCATGGCCACCGATAGCGCGTTTGGCACGTGCTGAAACTTTGACTATACGGTCATCTGATTATGTCTCAGCAGTTCGCTTGCAAGGTGCTTCTACTTGGCGAATTATTCTGTTTCATATTGCACCGATGTGCATTCCTTCAGTGGTTGTGCGGTTAACGTTAGATATGTCTGGAATTATTTTGACGGCTGCTGGTCTTGGTTTTTTGGGGTTGGGGGCTCAACTTCCAAATCCTGAATGGGGAGCTATGCTTTCGACAGGTCGTGAATTTATGATGACAAGTTGGTGGTTGGCGGCGATGCCAGGTTGTGCAATATTACTTACAAGTCTTGCCTTCAACCTTTTAGGTGATGGGCTTCGTGATATATTGGATCCACGTAATGGGTAAAAAATTATTAGAGATAGAAGATTTACGTATTTCTTTTCCTACAATGCGCGGCAGGCTAGAAGTTGTGCGTGGCGTTAGCTTTTCTGTAGGAAAGGAAAAAATTGGAATTGTTGGGGAATCAGGGTCCGGAAAATCAATGACTGGACGTGCCCTGTTAAAGCTGAGTCCAAAGTCTGCAACCGTTAAAGCCAAAAAAATGTGTTTTGATGATATCGATCTTTTGGCTGCAAGTGAACCTCAGATGCGTACAATTAGGGGAAAACGTATTTCAATGATTTTGCAAGATCCTAAATATTCGCTTAATCCATTAGTGCGAATTGGGGATCAAATCATGGAAGCTTACCGTATCCACTATCGTGTTTCAAAAATGGATGCGTGGGAAAAAACAATTTCTATGTTAGAATCTGTTCATATTCGTAATCCTGAGCATGTTATGCGTCTCTTTCCTCATGAAATATCAGGTGGTATGGGACAGCGGGTGATGATTGCTATGATGCTTATTCCTAAGCCTGATTTGATTATTGCGGATGAGCCAACTTCTGCACTTGATGTCACTGTGAGAAGTCAAGTTTTGTCAGTGTTAGATGAGCTTGTAACAAAATCTGGAACGGGACTTATTTTTATTAGTCATGATTTAAATATGATTGCTGATTTTTGTGATCGTGTTTTGGTGATGTATGCTGGTCGCGTATTAGAAGAATTGCCTGCGTGTGATTTATCGCGTGCGCGTCATCCATATACTAAGGCTTTATTAGATAGTTTACCACGGCTTGATAAACCAGTTGATGTTTTGGCTGTTCCTGAGCGAGATCCTGATTGGCTGTCAAGTCCAACGATTGTTAATGGTGTTTGAGGGAGCTGTCCATGGCCAATTGTGAAAATATTGTTGATGTTTCTAATTTATCTGTAACCTTTGGGCATGGGCACAAAGCAGTGACAGTTGTTAAAAATGTCAATTTCCATATTAAACGTGGAGAAGCTTACGGTTTAATTGGTGAATCAGGATGTGGAAAATCAACGATTTTGAATACATTGGTAGGGCTTATACCCCGTTATAGTGGGAAATTCCTCTTTAATGGAGAAGAAGTGCTGCAGAAAAGAAGCAAAGCTTTTTTGCGACGTATTCAAATCGTTTTTCAAGATCCTTATGCTTCGCTTCATCCGCGAAAAATGGTGCATACTGTTCTTTCAGAATCGCTTGCAATTCATGGTATGGATAACCGAAAAGAACGGGTACACGATGTTTTGAATTCTGTTGGTTTAAATTCTTCATTTCTCTACCGTTATCCACATGAGTTATCTGGTGGGCAGCGTCAGCGTATTGCTCTTGCAAGGGCTTTGATTATTGAGCCAGAAGTTTTGTTGCTCGATGAGCCAACATCTGCATTAGACGTATCAGTGCAGGCTGAGATTTTGAATTTGTTGAAATCGTTGCGGGAAGAAAAACAATTAACTTATTTAATGGTCTCTCATGATCTTCCTGTTATTGCGCATATATGTGAACGTGTTGGCATTATGCATCATGGTGTTATTCTTGAAGAGCTTAGCAATAGTGATCTCCGCAATTTGCATGCACAAAACGACTATACCAAAATGTTTTTTGAAGCGAGTATTGAACCTATTGCTCACAGAGAAGAGAGAGTATGAGAGACTTTACAGAAAAGAAAGCAGAAACTTTTCTGTTTGAAGTTTCTTTTGCTGTACTATAGAGGTTTTCATTTTTTATTGTTATCTTAGAAAATTATTTAAGTATAATATTTTTTATCATATTATGTATTTTTCCCTATGATATATAAATATAACTCATAAGGTGAGCTATTTTTCTATTATTAGAATTTATTTAATTATATTTTTGAAAATATTTTCTATAAAATTTTCTGATTTTTCTATGGAATAGGCCTAATTTTACTGTCTTTGGATTTTTGATTCTTTCTGTCTTTATTTTTCTATTTTTCTCAAAATGCGGAGCTCTGTTTTTTGAAAAAGGGTGGGAATAAGGCTTTTCACAATTGTAAATAACAATTACTGAAACCTTTTGATTATTTTCTGCCATAAAAAAGAGCTTTTTAAAAAAAGAAATTCGTATTTATAAATAGAAAAGGCAGCACAGTATGCTGCCTTTTTGTTCATGTGTAGAGAATAAATAGGCTTGCTTTTATAGCTTTGTTTTAAAACTGATAGCGTATGCCACCTGAAAAACTGGCGCCGGAGATACCGGTTTTTTGCAGCTTTTGTTGATAGCTCACATCACCATGAAGCGAGAGATTGTGAGACAGTTGCGCATTGATGC
>NZ_BAABIZ010000009.1:32504-59978 GCF_039543045.1 Bartonella jaculi | reverse complement strand
TCGTTGGATCAATGATACGAGCTATAGTGTTCTTCTCCATGGACCCGTGGTGATCACCAGGATTACGAAAGATCACGACTTTATCAGTCGCTCTGGTCAATCACAGCGTATCCGCTATTCCATTAGTCTCTTGCCCTTTTTGAATGGCGGAAAACCGCAAGGACAAACTCAGGTGGGACAAAAATGAGAGAGGGACAAACTCCATGAAGATACCAGAAAAGCATGTTGTTGTAGAGCTGGAGGATATGAGTCTCGATCTCATCTGCTTTCAGCATGCCATGGCTGTGTTAGGAGACAGATCTCAAGTTGGGGCACTAAACGGCTATTGTGAAGCCACACTGGAAGCCAATCCAGAGATTGCCAAATATGGTGTGCTTTTACCGCGGGGCTTAACGGTTATTCTGCCTGAATTCGCACTTCACAATTCCCAAAGCACGGTGAAGCGGCTATGGGATTAATGCGCACACACCCTTTTATTGTGGTCAAGGTGGGAGATAAACCTGTTCACGCGGTTTTTTACCAGCGTCTTTTAACGGCAACTATTACCGATCATGCCGGCAATGAAGCCGATACATTTGAAGCAGAATTTGATGACAGTGGCAATGATTTAGCGCTTCCCTCCAGCAACAGTGCACTACAGGTGATCTTTGGCTATGAAAACAGCATCAGTGCTTTTATGGGGCGTTTTGTTGTCGAATCAGTTGTGAGTTGTGGGGGCAGTGAGGGAGAGATTTTACGCCTTTGTGGCAAAAGCGCCTCGATGCGTAAAGAACTCAAAGAACAAACCAGTGAGCATTTCGACCACCAAACTGTTGGTGAGATTGTCGAAACACTCGCCAAACGCCATGGCTATCAAGCAAAGGTCAGTCCCCAGTTCACCAAAAAACCTTTGTCTTATGTGGTGCGTACAGATCAATCGGCGATTGATTTTTTAACCCGCCTTGCCGACCGCATGCAGGCACGTTTTTTGATCAAGGATAATAAGTTTTTATTTTTAAGCGGCGATAACTTACCAACACTCGACATCCATAAACACGACTGTTCCAACTGGGAATTTACCCTCGAGCCACGTACGCAATATGGCACCATTGAAGCTGCTTATTTTGATCGCACAAAAGGGCAGCAAAGCCAAGTCAAGCATCAGACAGGATTTAGCGGTCCCGTGCGCCGTTTGCGCGGTTGTTACACTTGTGAGGAGGAAGCACAAGCTGCTGCTGCCTCCGAGTCGGATAGGCTGTGTCGTGCTGTGGGCAGTGGTTCTTTGTCACTTGCGGGGCGTCCAGAAATCATGGCGGACCAACCTCTTTTATTGCAAGGGTTTCGAGGCGAAATCAATGGCCCATGGAAAGCTGCAACCGTGACTCATCGCTATGAAAAGCAAAGCGGCTATACCACAGAAATAACCCTAGAAGCGCCAAATCAAGGAAAAGAGGCATGAGAAAATTAAACGTGTTAGAAACAGAAAATCCAAGAGATAATTTTGCCCCTTCTTTTCGGCAACTTCCCCATAATATTGAAGCAGAACAAGCGTTGCTCGGGGCAATCATGATCAATAATGATGCTCTTGAGAGCGTTTCTGATTTTCTCAAACCAGAACATTTTTTTGAAGCCTTGCATCAAAGGCTTTTTAATATCATCTTACAAATTGTTCAAAAGGGAAAAGTTGCAGATCCGATTACCATGAAGCCCTTTATTGCAAATGATGAGAAAATTGGAGATATCACAGTCTTTAATTATGTTGTTCGTTTAGCCAAAGAAGCTGTCACAATCATCAATACTCAAGATTACGGACAGGTTATTTATGATCTGTTTATTCGGCGCTCTCTAGTTAACCTTGGCACTCAAATTGTGAATAGTTCTTTTGATTCTCCTCTAGAACTTACCCCCTCTAAACAAATTGAAGCGATTGAAAATCAGTTGTTTGCATTGGCAGAGAAAGGCAAATATGGAGCTGGTTTTGAAAACTTTGATAGAGCCATTGCAAAAGCACTCAACATGGCAAGCGCTGCAAAAAAGCGTTCCTCACAGCTTTCTGGAATGGCAACCCATATTAAAACCCTTGATGAGAAAATGGGCGGGTTGCAACCATCTGATTTGATTATTCTAGCAGGGCGTCCCGGTATGGGTAAAACGTCCCTTGCAACCAATATTGCCTTTAATATTGCCAATGCTTGTAAGCGTGATAACAAAACACAAGAAAATGAAGGGGGCATAGTAGGATTCTTCTCACTTGAAATGTCATCTGAACAGCTTGCAACTCGTATTATCTCAGAACAAATAAAGGTTTCTTCTTCTGATATGCGTCGTGGTAATATCTCAGAAGAGCAATTTACCAACATCATTTACGCAATGCGTTCCTTACAAACAATCCCTCTTTATATTGATCAAACGGGTGCTGTATCCCTTGCACAATTGTCCGCCCGTGCAAGGCGTCTTAAACGACAACATGGTCTAGATGTTTTGATAATTGATTATATCCAACTGATGACAAGCGGTTCAAAGCGTTCTTCTGAAAACCGCGTTCAAGAAATTACAGCCATTACTATGGGTCTTAAAGCACTTGCAAAGGAACTCAATATTCCCATCATTGCGCTTTCGCAATTATCGCGACAAGTTGAAAACCGAACAGATAAACGTCCACAACTTTCCGATTTACGTGAATCAGGTTCAATCGAGCAAGATGCCGATATTGTGTTGTTTGTTTATCGTGAAGAATATTATCTCAAAAATGAAGAACCCAAAGAAGGCGCTCCTGAGTATCACAAATGGAAAGAGGCAATGGAGCAAGCTAAGGGCAAAGCCGAGGTTATCATAGCCAAACAACGCCATGGACCAACAGGAATCGTCCCTTTGGCTTTCCAATCTGACTTTACATGCTTTAGTGACCTAACGGATAACGACAACTTTCCAGAAATATCCGCTTGAGCTCAAAATAATGATCCGATGATTGAGAAGCAAAATCCCATAGATTCTCACAAAAAATGACGAATCTTAAAACAACCTTTGAAAGGTCTTTGAAGACCCTTTGAGAACCCCTTAAAAACTCTTTAAAACAAAATAAATTGGTACAAAACCTAGTGGCAAAATATACAAAACCTGCCGACAAGCTACACTCTTTAAAACAAAATAAATTGGTACAAAACCTAGTGGCAAAATATACAAAACCTGCTGGCAAGCTACATCAATATACAAATTATGGAGCGGGCGATGGGATTCGAACCCACGACCCCAACCTTGGCAAGGTTGTGCTCTACCCCTGAGCTACACCCGCTCACCGATTCGAAACATATTTTGCTTCAGACGCTGCTTGTATGGCGTAGCCTTATCAGAATTGCAACAAAAAAATAACATTTCAGTTTTATTTATTTGTGAATGTTTCAAAATTAAAAATAAAGATTGATTTTGGAAATACTCTCCAATAAATTATCCCCTCTTTAATTGTTGCAAAAGAGGGGCGGAATAAAATGTCGAAAATAGTGAATATATGTATTGCAATTGCAACTGTTTTTATCATGAATAGTTTTGCAAAGGCGGGAGATCACGTTAAAGTTGCAATTACACAAATTATGATACACCCTGCTGCGGATGCTGTGCGCAAAGGAGTGATTGATGCCCTTGCAGAAAATGGCTATAAGCAAGGTGAAAATTTCGAACTCACTTTTTTATCAGCACAGGGCAATATTTCTACAGCAACGCAGGTTGCACGTAAATTTGTTGGTGATAAACCTGATGTCATTGTCGCTATTAGTACGCCTTCAGCACAAACAGTGTTTGCGGCCACGAAAACCATTCCTGTCGTTTTTGCTGCGATTTCTGATCCGATAGGAGCAAAAATAGTACCTTCACTTACTAAACCTGGCGGTAATATAACGGGAACTTCTGATCGTATAAATGTTGCAGAAAGTCTTAAGCTTTTGCAGGAAGTAAAACCAGATTTGAAAAAAATTGGTTATCTTTACAATGCTTCTGAAGCTAATTCTGTTTCAACACTGAAGATGTTAAAAGATGTAGCAGATAAAGCTGGAATTGAAGTCATTCCTTCATCGGCGCCTAAACCCTCTGACGTTCAGGCAGCAACACGGGCTTTGGTTGGTAAAGTGGATGTTATTTTTGTTCCCGCTGATAATACTATTCTTTCTGTTTTAGAAGGGGCAGCAAAAGTCACACAGGAAACAAATACGCCTTTATTTACTGTTGATGCTAACACTATAGGACGGGGACCTTTTATGACACAGGGCGTGAATTTCTATGATGTCGGCGTTGAAGCTGGGAAGTTGGTTGTGCGTATTCTAAAAGGTGAAAAACCTGGCGATATTGATGTTGTGCAGGCAGCTAATAATGATATCCGTATTGATATGAAAGCAGCTAAAAAAGCTGGTATCGTTATTCCGCAGGCACTTATTGAACGCGCGACAAAGATTATTCAATAAGCTTCCATAAACATGATGTTGATACAGTAAGTACTTAAGTTTTCATGGGGGTGGTCTTTGGATGAATATATTTGCGTTTTCTGGTGCTGTAGAATTAGGTCTTATTTATGCGTTTGTTGCAATTGGAGTTTATCTCTCATTTCGCGTTTTAGATTTTCCTGATTTAACTGTCGATGGTTCGTTTCTTCTTGGATCATGTGTTTGTGGTGTTTTGATTCTTTTAGGTTTCAACGCCTGGACAGCTATGGCATGCGCTTTTTGCGCAGGTATGGTGGCCGGTTTAGTAACAGCTTTGCTGAATTTGCATGTTGGTATTTTAAATCTTTTGGCTTCCATTTTAACAATGTCAGCGCTTTATACAGTGAATCTTCGTATTATGGGAATTATGGGGGGGTCTAATGTTAATTTAGCACTTGCTGATACCGCTTTAACTCCCTTTTATAATATGTTTGGCTTGCCGGATATTTTTGTGCGCCCTCTTTTTGTTGGTTCTGTATTATTGGTTGTGGCATTTTTGATTTGGCGGTTTTTAGAAAGTGAGATGGGCCTTGCTATGCGCGCAATGGGAGCCAATCCACGTATGGCTACAGCGCAAGGGGTTCATACGTCGGCGTTAATTTATTTTGGCATGGGTCTTTCAAATGCCTGCGTTGCACTTGGAGGCTCCCTTTATATCCAAACCGCAATTGCTACTGATATTACCGGTGGAGCTGGTACGATTGTTTTCGGTTTAGCTGCTGTTATCATTGGTGAAACTCTCTTTCGTACGCGCAATATTTTTTGGATTATTGTCAGCTGTATTGTAGGATCTGTGCTTTATCGCGTGGCAGTGCAGTTCGCGTTTGAGGCACATGGGATTGGTATTGATACATCGACGGATCTTCAGTTGATCACTGCGCTTTTGGTGGTTTCAACTCTTGCTGTATCGCGCTATTGGGGGAGGCGTAAACATGATTGAATTCTCTCATGTCGGGGTTACTTTTAAACCACAAACGCCTTTGGAAAAACAAGCCTTAATTGATATCAATCTCAAAATTGATCGGGGTAGTTTTGTTACCATTATTGGGTCAAATGGTGCTGGGAAATCAACTTTGCTTAGTGTTTTAGCGGGCGCAATTCTTCCAACACAAGGAAAAGTGGTTATCAATGGGCAAAATGTTTCTAGGCAATCAATAAGTGAGCGTGCTGGGAAGGTTGCCTGTGTTTTTCAAGATTCGTTAGTGGGAAGCTGTGGTTCTTTGACAATTGAAGAAAATTTGGCTCTTGCAGCCCTTCGTGGGAGTCGCCGTGGTTTGCGTTCCGCTTTAAATCATGAAAAACGGCAATTTTTTCGCGAGGAAATTGCTCAATTAGGCATTGGTCTTGAGACGTGTATTCATAATCCTATGGACAGTTTGTCAGGTGGACAACGTCAAGCGGTTTGTCTGGTGATGGCTACTTTAGCACATGCGGATGTTTTATTGCTTGATGAGCATACTTCAGCATTAGATCCAGGAATGGCTGATTTTGTGATGCGGTTGACAGAAAAAATTGTTGAAGAGAAAAAATTAACAACTATTATGGTGACGCATTCTATGCGTCAAGCTCTTGATCATGGAGATCGCACACTGATGTTGCATGGGGGGAAAGTGATTTTGGATGTGCGTCAAGAAGAACGTAAAGGGTTGAATGTGAGTGATCTCATAGGTATGT
The DNA here is from genome assembly GCF_039543045.1 of Bartonella jaculi. Classification (NCBI taxonomy): domain Bacteria; kingdom Pseudomonadati; phylum Pseudomonadota; class Alphaproteobacteria; order Hyphomicrobiales; family Bartonellaceae; genus Bartonella; species Bartonella jaculi. Next base: position 53,856 of record NZ_BAABIZ010000009.1, on the reverse strand, counting down.
TCCAAAAGGTTCGTGGTGAAGTTCTTGATGATGATGAACTCTTAATGGATTAATATTTTGGCTCAGAAAAAAGCGCATGAAGTTGATCACTTTCTAACGCGCTTCTCGCGTGCTTTTCCTATTGTTCTCATTTATGGACCTGATCGCGGTCTTGTTTGCGAGCGTGTAAAGCGTTTTGTTAAATGCACAAAGATAGATGTAGATGATCCTTTTTCTACTGTTCGTCTTGATGCTGGTGAAATTGATAAAGATCCTGCTCGATTGGTAGATGAGGCACGCACTTTATCGCTTTTTGGTGGTGATCGTTTGATATGGGTGTCTAACGGCGCCAATCAAAAAAATTTCCTTACAGCTTTGAAGCTTTTAATCAAAGAACCACCAGAGAAAAGTTTTATTCTCATTGAAGCAGGCGATTTGAAAAAAGGAACTGGGCTTCGTAGTGCTATTGAGCCGGCATCAACAGCGATGGCTTTGCCTTGTTTTGCCGACGATATCCGTGCTCTTGATACATTAATTGATGAAGTCTTGGGGCATTTTAAGATGACCCTTTCTTTGGATGCGCGCAAGTGGTTGCTCCATCATTTGGGAGCGGATCATCTTGTTTCGCGTGGTGAATTGGAAAAACTCTGTCTTTATGCTTTGGAGAAAAAACATATTACTCTTGAGGACGTGAAAGCTGTTGTGAGCGATGTGAGTGCGCTTTCTCAAGATGAGGTAATCGATGCTATTTTACTGGGAGATGTGCGAAATTTTGAAGTACATTTTAACCGACACGCAAGTCTGCAAAGCACTCTTTTTTTTATTTTAAGTACTGCGCAAAGGCATTTTCAGCAATTACAGCTTTTGCGTTATCAAGTAGATGTTGAAGGGAAAAGCGTTTTTACAGCGGTTTCTCAAGCGCAGCCACCAATTTTTTTTCAGAGAAAAAAAACAGTTGAACGTGCCTTGAGCTATTGGGGCGGAGAGCAAATTTCTTATGCAATGGAACGAATCCAACGTGCTGTTTTAGATAGTCGTAAAAATCCGCTTTTGGGTGAGGCTATCATTCGTCAAGCCTTGTTGGGATTGGCAATTGTTGCACGACGCCAAAGGGCTGCTTAAAATATTAAACACTATTGGGAAAGTGCTTATTTTAAAAACCTTGGAAGTTTTTTGAAATAAATTTTTCTCTTATAAGATTATTAGTTTTTTGTGTTTGTGTATTTGATAAAAGACTAACATCATTTTTATCGATCAACTTTTCCGATAAAAAGAATTTTAAAGGTGTTATTGTTATCCACTTGTCTTTGTTGATAGAGCGCGTTTTCTTCATACTTGCTTGATTTATGGTATCGGGGGAGGAATTGATAGCATTATGGCATCTTTTTGCATACGTTTTTTAGTAGAATTTTCAGCATTTGAAAAAGTGGTGTTGATTTTTTCTGCTTTCGTTTTACGCGATGTAACTTAGTAACTTAAACACTTGCGAAGTATTGATATCTTCTTATTCTTTGGGGAGCTTTTAGGGAATAAAACTTGTGATATTTTGTGCGGGGCGCTTGTTATTATTGATCAAAAACTTATGAAGCATTTAGTGTTCTGTGCTGCGGTAAATGCTTATAAGCAGTGAATTGACAAATTTTAGAGCTTGATGTTACGTTTTTCTTACAAATAGGGGGCATTTTCTAGGTAAAAATGATCTGTTAGTGGTTTGCGCAGATGATTAATGCATGGCACTTTAATGATTCATTTTCTTTTGTCTGTTGTGGTTTTTTTAATGTCTGATACATAACTCTTGAACAAATAGACGGGCACATTTTGGCTTTGTTGCCGTTTTCAAAGAGTTTTTAAAGGTGAAAGATGCTCCATATTCAGTTTGAAAAAATAGCACTCATTGGAATCGGTCTTATTGGATCTTCTTTAGCAAGAGTTATTAAAAAGAAAAATCTTGCAGCTCAGATTTCTATTGCAACACGTCGTCCAGAAACACTAAACAGGGCACGCGAATTGGAACTTGGGGACTTTTATACAACAGATAATGCAGAAGCTGTTGAAGGTGCAGATTTGGTTATCCTTTCTGTTCCCGTTGGGGCTAGTGCAGAAGTCGTAAAAACCGTTCGTGATCATTTAAAACCTGGGGCGATCGTGAGTGATGTTGGTTCTACAAAAGCGTTGGTTATTGCGGAAATGGCGCCTTTATTGCCAAAAACGGTCCATTTTATTCCTGGTCATCCGATTGCTGGAACGGAATATTCAGGACCGGATGCTGGTTTTGCTGATTTGTTTGTAAATCGTTGGTGTATTTTAACACCTTTTGCTGAGAGTGATGCTTCTGCTGTCGCAAAATTGACAGCCTTTTGGGAAGCGTGTGGCGCGCGTGTCGAGAAGATGGATCCTAAACATCATGATCTTGTTTTGGCTATTGTTTCGCATTTGCCGCATTTAATTGCTTATAATACTGTCGGGACGGCTAGTGATTTAGAAAAGGTGACAAATTCAGAAGTCATTGCTTATTCTGCTTCAGGTTTTCGTGATTTTACCCGTTTGGCATCTTCCGATCCTGTTATGTGGCGTGATATTTGTTTGCATAATAAGGATGCCATTTTAGAAATGTTGAGCCGTTTTAGTAAAGGGCTGGCTTCTTTAGAGCAAGCAATTCGCTTGGGAGATGGTGAAACACTGTTTAACTTTTTTACCCGTACGCGTGCTGTGCGCCGTAATATTATTGATGCGGGGCAGGAAATTGATGCGCCTGATTTTGGGCGTCATAGTGTTTCTAAAGAGCCTACGTAAAAATCTAAGATTTTTTAATTGAACTTTGCTGGTTTTTTCTAGAAATCTATATTCTTTTAAGTTCGGATTGTTGTAAAAAAGTAGGCGATTGTTGAGGTACAGATAATCAGGCTTCAAAAAGGTTCTATGGATGCAAGATTATCATCTGTGGCATATGATGCACAAAGAAATCGTGGAATCTAAAGGACAGACCACAAAGTTTAAGTGATTGTAAAGCTTTGTGTAATACACTGTTTTCTTTGCTTTCTTGTAACGACTTTTTCTGTATAATCTCGTGTGCTGTATTTATGCTTAATTGCTCTTTAGTTGCTGTTGGTATGTACTGAGATCAAAAAAGATTATAGGTAGGTGTTGTGTTTCTAAGCTTGTCATAATGATCACATGTTGCTTTCTATAAAATTATGTGAACGCGTGCACTGGTTTGATTAACAATATAGATGGTTGATATGTACGGATTTTTATCGTCTTTGGTTCTTGATGCGTGAAATTTATCAATTCGTTCTTTTCAATTTTGCTACAGAGTGAGGCTTGACCATAATGATTATTGCCCCTTATATTGAAAAGTGTGTGTTTTTAGAGCTTTGGTGATTTTTATGAAGCTTGGATAGGCTAAGGAAGAGTTTTACCAGAAAGTATTAAGGTTTGTTAAGAAATATCTTTTGGTATAGCTACCGTATTTTTGTTGATGCAGTAAAGCACTATTGGCGTGATAATGGTAGTGCGTTGGCAAGCCATGTTGCACTGTGGGGGCTTTTAGCATTTTTTCCTTTTTTTATTTTTGGAACATCTCTTGCGAGTTTTCTTGGAGCTTTTACATACACGCCGCAAAAAATCAAAGCGCTTGTGCAGTTGTTGCCAGATGTCATTGCAGAACCTTTATCTAAGGAAATTATTAATGTCTTAACTATTCCGCGGAGAGGGGTTTTGACGATTTCTGTCATTGGAGCGGCTTATTTTGCCTCTAATGGGATCGAGGCTTTGCGTACGGCTTTAAATAAAGCTTATCGCGTGGTTGATCAGCGGAGTTTGTTGTTTTGTCGTTTTCAAAGCTTGTTTTTTGTAATTCTTGGGGCCATTGGTCTTGTGGTGATTAGCTTTTTGTTGATTTTGACACCCTTATTGATAAAAATTACGCAAAATCATTCTTTTTTCATTACCGAATATATTGGTATCATCCGTTTATGGCGTTACATAATCGCTGCTGTTGTTCTCTTTGTAAGTCTTTTGATTGTTCATAAATGGCTCCCAGCAGGGCGACGGAAATTTATAGATATTTTGCCAGGAATCGTGGTGACTATGTCTGTATGGTTTATAGCTTCCATTGCTTTTGCTCAGTATTTAACAATGTTTAATTACATTTCTACCTATGCAGGGTTAGCATCTATTATGGTTGCCATTATTTTTCTTTACATGTTAAGTGCAATTTTTATTTTTGGAGGTGAAATAAATGCGGCGATAATGTTTTACCGTGGACATTTGCACCATTCAGATGAATGAAAGAACCTGTTGTTGCGTGAAAGTAAAGAGACGAATACACGAATAAAATCTGCTATCACTTTGTTGGTTGATGCGGATGCTTGTCCTGTGAAGCTTGAAATTTATCGTGTTATGAACCGTTATCAGCTTAAAACATTTGTTGTAGCAAACCGCTTTTTGTCTGTTCCAGATGAGCCATTTCTTGAAAGGGTGATTGTCCCTGAAGGCCCTGATTGTGCCGATAACTGGATTGTGGATCATGTGCATGAGGCTAGTGTCGTTATCACAAGCGATATCCCTTTAGCAGCACGGGTTGTGAAAGCTGGTGGGAGTTGTCTTTCGCCGACAGGACGCATTTTTGATGTAAATTCAATTGGTCAAGCTTTGGCAATGCGCAATTTAATGGAAGATTTGCGCGGACAAGGTAGTATAACAGGTGGGCCACGTCCTTTTTGTCACAAAGATCGTTCTGCTTTTTTATCTGCGTTGGATCTCGTTATACAACGTTTAAAAAGGCGTGCTTATTAGGTTAGCGTGTTTCTTCAATAACAGCTTTTATAAGTGCTTTGGCATCGTCATTGGCCCATGGAGCTGCACCATTGAAAGAAGCAATGAGATATCCCTCTTTATCAATAAGAAATGTGATAGGTAATCCTAAAGCGAGCCCTTGTTTTCTAACATTGTTGAAAATATCCATTGTTTCATCGCGATAGTAAAGCAAATTATCCGCATGAATATTCTGTAAAAATTGCTGAATTTTTTCAGGAGAAGCCGTTTTATCGATATTAATAGCTATGACATCAAAGTTTTCTCCACCCAATTCACGTTTTAATTGCGCAAGTTCAGGCATTTCTGTGCGGCATGGTGCACACCAAATAGCCCACAGATTGACAAGTATTGGTTTTCCGGTCAATTCGCTGAGTGTGTGCTCTTTTCCTTGAATATCCTTGAAAGAGAGTTTGTTCATGTCTGAGAGCGTATCAGAAAATCGTATGTGGCTAAAAAAGCCTTTTGCCGCTTTTCGGATCGCTATCATTTTTTCTGCTCGTGCTTTATCAATGTTTATTTCTTGTGCGTTTGCTGCTGAAATGAAATTGAGAAGGAAAAACTCTCTTTTGTTATCGTGGTTTATGGTTGCGTATAAACTCAATGCAATGATAAAAGATGCAAGAGAGAATTGCCTTTTTTTATTGTTTTTTTCGCCGATAATAATTTGAGAAATCATAATTTTATCCTTTTTATGGGTGTTTTTAGAGTATGACAGATGAGGAATTAAAAAACCAAATGTGGGGTGGTCGCTTTGCAGCAGGGCTTGCTGCAATTATGGAAGAAATTAACGCCTCAATTGATTTTGATCAAAAACTTTATCGACAAGATATTGAAGGTTCCCTTTCTCATGCGGCAATGTTAGCGCAAACAAAGATCATTTCACAATCAGATTATGAAAAAATTGTTTATGGTTTGAAACTTATTCGCCAAGAAATTGAAGACGGTAAATTTGTTTTTTCACGAAAGCTTGAAGATATTCATATGAATATTGAAGCGCGGCTGAGCGAATTGATTGGTCCTGTCGCAGGGCGTTTGCATACAGCTCGTTCACGCAATGATCAAGTGGCTGTTGATTTTCGCTTGTGGGTGCGTGAAGCAACGCAAAAGATAGCCCAAGCTTTAAAAGGATTGATAGAGCAATTGCTTATTCGAGCAGAACAACATGTTGATACCTTTATGCCAGGCTTTACGCATTTGCAATCGGCACAACCCGTAACATTTGGCCATTACATGATGGCGTATGTTGAAATGTTTGGTCGCGATTTATCGCGGATGCGTGATGCGGTTGAGCGCATGAATGAATCGCCTTTAGGAGCTGCTGCTTTAGCAGGAACAGGATTTCCAATTGACCGTTTTATGACAGCAAAAGCACTAGGCTTTCGAGAGCCAACACGCAATTCAATTGATAGTGTTTCGGATCGTGATTTTGCCTTGGAATTTTTAAGCGCTGCTGCTCTTTGTGCAACGCATCTTTCACGCTTAGCGGAAGAAATCGTTCTTTGGTCAAGTGCACAATTTCATTTTATTCGTTTATCGGATGCTTTTTCAACCGGTTCATCCATTATGCCACAAAAGAGAAATCCCGATGCTGCAGAACTTGTGCGGGCTAAAGTGGGACGGCTAAATGGCGCATTGATGGGGCTGTTGACGGTGATGAAAGGCTTACCACTTGCTTATTCTAAGGATATGCAAGAAGATAAGGAATATGTGTTTGATGGGGCTTGGAGTTTACAATTATCTTTAGCAGCAATGACAGGAATGATTGCTGATTTGCAAGTCAATAAAGAAGCTATGAAACAAGCAGCTGATTCTGGCTATGCAACCGCAACCGATTTTGCTGATTGGCTTGTGCGTGAATTAGGGCTTCCTTTTCGTGAAGCACACCATATTACGGGGGCTGCTGTGGCATTAGCAGAAAAAAAACGATGCGGTCTGAATAATTTATCATTGGTTGAGCTTCAAATGATATGTCCAGAGATCAATGCGACAATTTTTGATGTTTTGACAGTTGAAAAATCAGTCAAAAGTCGCAAAAGTTTTGGGGGTACTGCGCCTTCAGAAGTGCTTCACCAAATTGCTTATTGGAAAAAACGTCTTATAACCGCCTGAGTGATTTTATTTTAAACGCAGAAAATGAAAAGAGATATGAGTAGGAAAGAAAAGGGCGTATGAAAATCATTTTAAAAAATTTAGCAATTGTCCTTTGGGGAAGCATTATTATCGTTGGGTGTGGGCGTAAAGGGGCATTAGAATTACCTCCTTCAACAGTAGCGGATTCTTCACAAGGAACATTTGTTCCTCAAGGCAAAACAGATAAACCTTTTATTCTTGATCGGTTGATACAATAGGGATTTTTATGCATTTTTTTTCTTATCATCAGGGTGTGCTCCACGCTGAAGGTCTTTCGCTTTTGGAACTTGCACGGGAAGTTGGAACACCTTTTTATTGTTATTCAGCTAACGCAATCGTTGCGCATTTAAAAGATTATCAAAAGGCATTTCGCGATATGCCGAGTTTAATTGCTTATGCAGTTAAAGCGAATTCCAATCAAGCGGTTTTACAAATTTTAGCAAACAATGGAGCAGGGGCTGATGTCGTTTCAGAAGGGGAATTACGGCGCGCACTTGCTGTTGGTATTTCTGCACAGCGTATTGTGTATTCTGGTGTTGGTAAAACAGTGAGAGAAATAGACTTTGCCCTTGCGCAAGATATTTATTGTTTTAACGTTGAATCAGAGCCAGAACTTGAACAATTATCGGCACGGGCTGTTGCGCTTTCGAAAACAGCTCGTATTTCTTTGCGTATTAATCCTGATGTCGATGCTAAGACTCATAAGAAAATTACAACAGGCAAATCTGAGAATAAGTTTGGTATTCCACTATCGTTGGCAGGTGATGCATATAAAAAAGCAGTCCAATTGCCCGGTCTTCATGTGTGTGGCGTTGATCTCCATATTGGTAGTCAAATTTGTGATTTAAAGCCGTTTGAAGATGCATTTATTATTGCCGCAGATTTTGTACGTCAATTATGGAATGAGGGTTATGCGATAACCCATATCGATATTGGGGGCGGGCTTGGTATTCCTTATGGTCATGAGCAATATCCAGTGCCATCTCCTTTTGCGTATGCAGAGCTGGTGAAGAAATATATTGCGCCTTTAGGGATCGATATTATCCTAGAACCTGGGCGTAGTATTGTTGGTGAAGCTGGTGTTTTGGTCACATCGGTTGTGTATTTAAAAAAGGGGGAAGGACGGAATTTTGTTATTGTTGATGCGGCAATGAATGATTTTATGCGCCCGACGCTTTATGATGCGTGGCAGAATGTGATGCTCGTGAAGGAAGCGCCGAGGAATGCTCCGCTGATCCGTGCAGATGTTGTTGGTCCTGTTTGTGAAACCGGTGATTATTTAGGATTGGAACGCTCTTTGCCGGTATTGAAAGCGGGTGATGTTTTGGCAATAACGGGAGCGGGGGCTTATGGTGCGGTGATGGCAAGCACCTATAATAGCCGGCTTTTGGTGCCGGAGGTTCTTATTCAGCATACACGTTCTGCGATTATTCGTCCTCGCCTTGATTACACACAGTTGATAGGCTGCGATCATATTCCAGACTGGATTGAGCATCCTTAAATGTTTTTGGTCTTATTTCCACTAAACTTTGATGAGACAATTTATTTTCTGGAAATTGTCTTGTATGCGTTTTATGATTTTAATTTACCACTGTAAAAGGGAACAAATGTTTGTCTATGAGAGATGAAAACATCAAAAGCTTTACAGAAATGAAACTTTTGTGTGTGCGCATTTTGATGTGGTGTATCCTCTCATTTGAGCGGATATGGCTACGGTTGTTGCCGTTTTTTTTGATTCTTAGTCTCTTTTGTTCGCTTAGTTGGTTTGGCATTTTTGGCATTCTGAGTTATTGGCCACATTTATTCTTACTTGGGCTTATGCTTTTTTCTGCCGTGGGAAGTTTGTTTTTTCTTATTCGCTTTCGGTTTCCGGCTGTTAGAGAAGTTAATCGACGTATTGAACAAGCAAATGGCCTCAAAAATCAGCCTTTAGACGTTCAAACAGATCGTTTATATCCCGAACATGATGAAGGCTTTCGTGCGATTGTTTGGCGCGAACATCAACGCCGCATGGCCGAACAATTGTACCATTTAAAAACAGGATTTGCCTATCCTAATAGTGCTGCTTGTGATCCTTTGGCTTTGAGGGCTTTATGTGTTCTCCTTTTTGTGTGCGCTTTTAGTTTTTCTTTTGGCTCTTTGGGGGGACGTTTGGCAGATGCTTTTGATTTCCGTCCTTTGGTCGATGAAACATCCATGCGGATTGATGCTTGGGTAACACCGCCTGCTTATACGGGGGTTGCACCTCTTTATTTAACACAAGGTGAGACAACACAGTTTACAGTTCCTGAAGGGAGTGATCTCGTTGTGCGTGTTGTCGATGGTGCTGGCGTTACAGTAAAGGCGCTCTCTCAAGAGGATGGTCACGAGGTTTTGTTTTCCAAAAAAAGCGATAAGATGGTTTTGAATGATCCAATTGTTCATTTTGAAACACACTTGGAACATTCAATCAATTTATCTGTATCATCGCGCCATAAGCAACAGCAATGGTATTTGCAGGTGATTAAGGATCAGCATCCAACAATTCGTTGGGTGGAAAAGCCAGGGCGAATTTTGACTGGTTCGTTAGAGTTGCAGTATGAGATGAATGATGATTATGGAGTTACAAAGGCCTTTGTTGAAATAGAGCCTTTTCTTGACAACCGTAAAAATACTGTCTCTCTTTATAAAGCACCTGAAATAAACCTTCTTTTAGCGCGTGCTGGAAAGGGTAAAATGCGGATGGTTCAGGATGTGTCAAATCATCCATGGGCTGGTTTAGAAGTCAAAATTACTTTGGTGGCAGAAGATGGTGCTGGGCAGCAAGGCCGTAGCAAAACTTTTGTTATGACGTTACCGCAACGTATTTTTTCCAATCCTGTCGCTCGTGCAGTGAGTGAATTGCGTCGTTTATTGGCTCTTAATCCTTTAGCAAGAGACCGAGTACTCGATATGCTTTCTGCTTTGTTGGTACGTCCAGAAGATGGGCTTCAAAATGCAACATATTTACTTGCTCTACAGAGTGCATGGACAAGGCTTTCTATGGCAGAGACAGAAGACGATTTGCGCGATGTGGTCAATTATTTATGGCAGATTGCTTTGGGTATTGAAGGCAATCAACTTGAATCTGCTCAGAAAAATTTAAAACAAGCACAAGCTGCTTTGCGTGATGCACTGCGCTACGGCGCTCCAGCTAAAGAAATTGAGCGGCTTATGGCGGATTTACGCCAAGCTATGGATGATTATATTCATACTTTGGCTGAAAAAGCACAAGAGAGTAATAACAGTTCTAGTCGTCCAAATCTTTCAGAAGATACATTACAGCAAAAATTGAATTCAATTGAAGAAATGGCTAAGATGGGCTCCTCTTTAGCAGCTGAACAGTTGTTGGCTGAAGTCGAACAAACTCTCGATCATTTGCAAGTGCAAAAAGGCAATAAAACTGGGAAACAGAGTGAGAGCCAATTCGCACAAATGAAAGAGAAAATGGATCATCTTGGAGATTTGATGCGTCGTCAGCAAGAAATTCTCAATGAAACACATCAGTTAGAAATGGAACAACGACGTGGTGAAAATGTGCCGGAAAATAAAAGCAGATCTTTAAAAAAACGTCAGGCTGAGTTGCAATCTGAATTATTGACGCTAGAAAAAGAATTATCAGAACAGGGAATTGAACAGAGTGACGCATTGAAAAGGGCAGAAGAGAAAATGAATTCTGCAGAAGATGCTCTTGGTAACGGAAATCACCAAAAATCCATACAAAATCAGTCAGATGCTTTAGAAGCCTTAAGGCAAGGTGCACAAAATATTTTAGAAAAAACGCGTGAAGTCCTCAAAAAAGCAGGAAATAATCAAAATGCTGTTTCTGGTCAAGAAGAAGATCCATTAGGACGCTCTCTCTCTTCAAAGCCTGTTCAAGAGCAAGAAGGTGTGGCACTACCACCAGAAAGTGATCAAATGCGTGCGCGGCAGATTTTGGATGAAATTCGCAAACGCCTTGGTAAGGAGCATATTCCAGAAGCAGAAAAAAACTATCTTGAAAGGTTGCTTCGTTTTAATTAATCACTTGATTTTCTCTTAGCCAAAAAGTGTGCAGTGGGAGTTCTTTATGGAGCGCAAGTTTTAAAGCTAAATGCGATAAAGTGCGTTCGTGCAATGATTATGGAAATGTTCTATGCTGCTTTTGAAGCCATTTTGCTTTAAAATATGAAATATTAAAGTTTTCGCCATTGCGGAGAAAAAGTAAAAGTCCATATAAGCAGGGTATATGAAGCCTGTGATGTTTGAAATTTGTTTCTATACGGTATGTTGAGTTGGATATAGTCACACTGAGAGATTTTTACGCTTCTGCACTTGGACTGCGCGTACAGGAGACGCTGTGTGATCAGTTAAATTTGTGCTGGCCAGATCTTGCTGATAAACGGGTCATGGGGCTTGGTTATGCACTCCCTTATCTTTCTGCGTTGTATACACGTGCACAACAATGTATTGCTTTTATGCCTGCTGCTCAGGGGGCTTCACCTTGGCCTTGTGCTGATAAGGTTGCGACAGCACTTGTTTTTGAAGAAGATTTACCGCTTCCTGATGCTTCGATTGATTGTATTTTATTGGTACATGCACTTGAATATACAGAAAATGCATTCGAAACACTGAATGAAATATGGCGTGTTTTGGCTCCCAATGGTTACTTGATTGTTATTGTTCCTAATCGCTCCGGCTTTTGGGCGCGTAATGCTTGTACCCCCTTTGGTTACGGTGAACCTTATAGTCGGCAACAGATTGCTCGTTTATTCGAAAAAACAAATTTTATTTCTGGACCAGTGCAAGAAATTGTACATTATACGCCTTCCTCAGGTTATGCTTCGCGATTGTTTTCTTTTCTTTATGAACCAGTTGCACGCCATCTTTTACCTTATTTTGGTGGACTCTTAATCTGTCAAGCTCAGAAGCGTGTTTATCAAGGTTTGCTTGTTCAGCGTCGCCAGTCACGGCGTATCTTTATGCCTGCGTTATCACCACAAGCACGTGAAAGCTCTCTCTCGTGTAGGTTTTATGGTGCTTTCAAAGAAGAAAAATTAATGGCAACAAAATCGTTTTTGAAGCAGTAACTTTGGATAAAATTTAAAGATTAAGACGGTATCCGTTGTGATCCGTAATGAGAATTTGTGCGTTGGAAGGATCTTTTTCAATTTTTTGTCGCAAACGATAGATATGAGTCTCTAACGTGTGTGTTACAATATTTTCATTATATCCCCAAATTTGTTCTAACAATGTTTCACGGCTCACTATGTGCTCGTTGGTGCAACAGAGGTATTTAAGAATCGCTGCCTCTTTTTCTGTGAGGCGAATTTGGTTGTTATCTTGATCAATGAGGCGTTTTTGTCTAGGTTTAAAAGTATAGGGACCAATGTAAAAAACTGCATCTTCATTTTGTTCGTATTGGCGCAATTGTGCGCGGATTCGCGCTAACAATACAGCAAAGCGAAAGGGTTTTTTCACATAATCATTGGCGCCTGTTTCAAGATCTAAAATGGTATCGCAATTTGTATCATAATTTGTGATCATGATAATGGGAGCACGAAATCCTTGGGTGCGTAATTTTTTAACGGCTTTAAGGCCATCAAGATCAGGGAGCTCAATACCAAAAATAGCGAGATCAATGTTTTTCTCTTTAGCTATTGCGATTCCTGCTGCAGCTGTTTTAGCTTGGAAAACTTTAAATTCTTTATGAATTTGCAATTGTTCTACCAAAATAGGGCGCAGATCATCATCGTTTTCAACGATTAAAAGGGTATATATGGTCATTTGTTTTCCTTATAAGGTATGTTGATGCCCTGACTAACTGAAAGTAGTTTCATGAAAATGGGGTTTCATGCAAGGAGAATTAAAAAAGAAATCCTATACAAAACAAACTTTTGTTGCTTTTATGGTAATGCGCTGACAAGCAGATAATTGTACGCAGTTTTTTTATATATGGGGCGGGATTGTTTTTTGTGCTCTAAGGCGTGTACCGCGGTATTTTTGCTTTTAAGCGCGAAAGTTCTAGTGCGATGTCCTTAGCATATATGCATTTTTAGGGGGATTTCACGACAATCCTTATTATTTCTTATTTGGTTTTACCTTTTTACTGTATTCGAGTGCAGAATAGTTGCTGTGATGCGCGCGTGGTGGTGCCAATTATAATCGCTTTGTATGTCTTCACTTATTGTAATAGTGTTGAAGAAATATAGTGTGAAGATAGACTTTATGAAATTGTTTTGATTTTAGAGTGGAAGGGTACAGAGAGAAAATGGCAAGAGAGAGTGCTATCTTTATGTGTGTAGCACAAGAAAATTATATGCCAACAGAAAGGATGTGTTGTGTGCGTTTGTCGTGATATGGAACATATGGAATGTCTTTTGCCGCATATTTTATTGTTTTATCTTGATAATAGATTGATTTATAATGATAATTCATGTTTTTGTATATTGAATTAGTCTCTTTGACTACTGTAAGATTCTCTTATGTGAAACCTGTTTATGTTGAATCAATTACAGCCATTCCCTTGTAAGTTACAAGTGGGATTGGCATGTGGGTAAAAACCATTTTAGAAAGGGACTAATATACCTCTCATGAACCGTTTCAATGCAAGAATTGTCACAAAATGAAAGAATTTCAAAGCAATAGCTTTTGAATAGTGGAGATTACATAAAGCCTCATCTTTTTGTTTTTTTCTCTCATTTGGGTGGGATTACGCTCTTTCCAAAGAACGGTACGTTATTGCGTTGTTCATACATATACCTGTTTTAGAGGCATCTCATCTTTCACCCAATCTTTATCTTTTGGGCGCTAGCTCCATAAATGGTATAAGGTAACCCCCGTAACCCCCTGAGTACCACTGTTCTTAAGCTTATAAAGTAAAAGATCGCTACAGTGTTTTGTGTTTTTCGCTCTTGATCTTACCTTCTTTTCTTAAATGATTTTTTTCACACATCAATCTCTTTATATACGGCGTAAGCAAACAATTTTGGTTCTGAATAAGAGGGATAGAAACAAAAAAACATTCTTGTATTCGGTGCTCTAATTCACTATCAAAATAATAAATTATTATTATAAATCAGATCTTTTAAGGTTCCCCATTAAACAGATCTCTTTCCATTCTTCTTTTGTGACAGGTTGCACTGATAAGCGACTGGCATTGACCAGTACCATATTTACCAGTTTTGGATTTGCTTTGATCTGCTTTAATGAAACAGGCGTTGGCATATCACAAAGAGCACGAATATCTACACATTCCCAACGTGGATCAGGGGTTGTAGAATCAGGATGTGCTTCAGCACAGACCTCTACAATGCCTACGATTTCTAATCCTTTATTTGAATGATAAAAAAAGCCTTTATCACCATATTTCATTGCACGCATATTATTACGGGCTTGATAATTACGTACACCGTCCCATTGTTCGCCCTCAGCACCTTTTTGCTTCTGCATGTCCCATGACCATTTATGGGGTTCAGATTTAAAAAGCCAATAAGCCATGTGATCTCCTTTTCATAAACTTTGCTGCATTTCATAAGTTATGGGTATTTTTATATGCATCTGTATAGCACTATAAAGTACGATTTTTGATTTAAAATGGGATAAAAATACTCATCATCAATTTGTTCCTTCCTTTTTCGAAAGAAGAGATTTTGGTCAAGGAATGAACTATGCTTTTTAGGTGTTTTTTTATTTTGTGTGAAGCTATTTTGGCTCAAAATTCATTGTCAGAAGAAAAATACACCGGTGTGTGAAAAAGCAGGCTTAAAGTAAATCGGCTGAGTGTGCGCAATTCAATTATTCTTTTGATAGTGGTTTGGAAAGTCCAGTTAATATTAAGTATTATTGAGTTGGAGAAATATGGCAAAAAAAGCAGTCTCTAAAAGGTTAAGGACCTACAGTGATAATGGAAACAAATGAGGGGCTAAATGGTGATGGTTCATACTGTGCTTCGTTATTAATTATGGAGGGCTAGTCTATTTTTCTTATGCTTTTGTTCCACGGCGTCCTGTTCCGATTAAAGGAACGGCTTTTTCATCTAATGGCCAACGTGAACGAGGGGCAATATCAAGGGAACTTGTTTCTCCTCTTATAAGCCGTTTCGCACCAGCAAAAGCAATCATTGCAGCATTGTCGGTACACAGAGAAAGAGGAGGCGCGATAAATTCAAAACCATGTTGATGCGCAAGTTCTTGCAACGTAGATCGAATGGCTTGGTTGGCGGCTACTCCGCCTGCGACAACTAAAGCAGGAGGACGACGTCCTTGGTAACGAGAGAGGGGATACTGGAAGGTAAAATGTTGTAAAGCCAAATGAACGCGATCATATACTGTATCGGTAACGGCTGCTTGAAAGCTTGCCGCAATGTCAGCAACGTCATTTTCTGTGAGAGGAGCCATAGCTGTCGCTGCTTGCCGAACGGCGGTTTTAAGGCCCGAAAAAGAAAAATCTAACCGTTTTTCACCTTTTAAAGGTCGTGGAAGAGGGATACGATTTTTATCACCCAATAAAGCCGCTTTTTCAAGCGCTGGGCCACCAGGATAAGGAAGGCCTAAGAGTTTTGCTGTTTTATCAAAAGCTTCTCCTAATGCGTCGTCAATGGTTGTGCCTAAACGCTGGTAATTGCCCACTTCGTGAACAAGAATTGTTTGCGTATGACCACCTGAGACCAATAACAATAAATAGGGAAAAGAGACATTATGCGTTAGGACAGCTGTTAAAGCATGGCCTTCCAGATGATTCACGGCAATAAAAGGCTTTCTTGTGGCAAGAGACAGTGCTTTTGCACTCATAACGCCCACCAAAAGCCCTCCTATCAAACCAGGACCACTTGTGGCTGCAATGGCATCAATGTCTTTTAATTTTGTATCTGCTTCTGTTAATGCTTTGAGAATTAAGCTATCGAGAATTTCAACATGGGCACGGGCGGCAATTTCAGGAACAACACCGCCATAAGGTGCATGGTGATCAATTTGACTCCAAACAATATTAGAAAGAATTCGACTGTTTCCTTCATTGTTGTGTTCAATAACAGCGGCGGCAGTTTCATCGCAACTTGTTTCTATTCCTAACAGGCGCATTTCAGACAAAACCTTATGTTTAAGCTTCTTTCATGGGTGGGTACCACGGACAGGTAAAGAAGCAAAGGACTTCTCTTAAAATTGATCTCTCAGTGAGAAAAATAATTTTAGTTGTTTCTTTGCTATAATTGCTTTGTTGACAAAAAATTAAGGGATGTTTTTCAGTATAAAATGATGATGTGTTTCTAAAAAGGTTGTTTATAAAAGTATATAACTGTAATGATCTCTAAGAGGGATTAAGAGGGATAAATTGTTAAGAATTTTGACGAAGAAATACTCTTGAGAGAAAGAGTGTAAAACAAGATATGTTGTTTGAGAAATGCTTAATTTTTAAAGCTTTTTTCATTTTGTTATTTTATTGTTAAAAAGAAGTACGAAAAAAGTGACTAATATGGCAGATTCTTCGAAACCAAAAGTTAAACCACATTATACTGGTACACGCCGTAAAAAGCCTGTGATTGAACATGAAGCTTTGAACCATGATTCAGAGCAAAAAATACAAAACTCCGTAGAATTAAACGCGATAGAAAAACAAAGCGAGCAAAGTACCCAGAATAAGCATACGTTTGATATACCTTGGCTTTTTTTGCCAATTTCAGGAATTATTGGTGGTCTCATTGCTTTGGGGTTGGGGATGGCGGTACAGTGGGCGGGTTTTCTTCCTTCTTTTTCGGTGGATGATCGTGCTGGTGGAGAAAAAGTTTTACAGATTGCAGAAACGGCAAAAAGCCAAAGTGATGAGACAGCGCAGCAATTGGGGCGTGTGCTTCAAGAAATTGATGCATTGAAAGCAGAGCTTTCTTCTTTTTCATCACAAAAGCTTGGTACCTTTCAAGATGATGAAACTTCACAAGAAGAAAGCAGA
Source organism: Bartonella jaculi (assembly GCF_039543045.1). Classification (NCBI taxonomy): domain Bacteria; kingdom Pseudomonadati; phylum Pseudomonadota; class Alphaproteobacteria; order Hyphomicrobiales; family Bartonellaceae; genus Bartonella; species Bartonella jaculi. The sequence goes on along the minus strand of NZ_BAABIZ010000009.1, from coordinate 36,987 downwards.
AAAGCCTTTGCAGCTTTAGAAGAAAAAGTAAGTGGTCTTGAAGAGACTGTGTTAAATTTAGTGAGCATATCAAAAGAGATGAAAGCGGCTTTGTCCGCTGGAGAAAATAATGCAAATGATCTTACTGCTTTAAAGCAACAGTTAAACGTTATGCAGGAAGAAATTGTTGCTAAAAATAATGAGAAAGAAAAAATAAATACTGCATTGTTTATTGCAATCAGTTCGCTAAAAAATGCCATAGAACGCGGCGGATCTTATGTTAATGAATTGGAAATATTACAGCAACTATCACCTTCAATCGAGGGACTTGATCTGTTACAAAAAACAGCTACGACAGGTCTTCCACGTTCAGCACAACTTTCAGCTGATTTTGCGCGTGTTGCGGATGCTATCGTTAGTACGCAAAATAGTGTTGCGCCAGATGCAGGTCTTTTTGAACGGATTTTAGCATGGATAAAAGGTCTGGTTGTCTCACGTCCAATTGGAAATGTTGAAGGTATGTCACTAGGAGCGATTGCCGCGCGGATGGAAGTTGCTATTCAAACGGGTGATTACGATAAGGCTTTGAGTGAATGGCAAACATTGCCCCAAAGTGCAAAAGATGTTTCGGATGACTTTGTTTATCAACTTGAAAGACACATTGCTGTTCATCATCTTCTCCAAAAATTGTTGCTGTCTGCGCAACAAGGATCTTTTAAAGCAACAAAGATGTAAATAGGCTCAAGATGATACGTGTTTTGATTTATACTTTTGTTGTATGTGTGTTTGGTCTCGCTTTTGGATGGGTTGCTAATCACAATGCTCTTTTTGTCATAACGTTTTTGCAGTTTCGGTTTTCCGTTTCATTGTTGACACTCTTAAGCCTGCTCATTTTGTTTCTTGGAATTTTAGCACTTCTGTGGTGGATTTTGTCTGTACTTTTTTCCATTCCTAGGGCTTTCTCCAATTATTTTTATAAACGCCACAAAAGGCGGGGTTATGAAGCGCTTTCACAGGGATTTCTTGCCGTTTTTGCTGGTGATGGTGTTGCTGCACAAAAAATGACGGCACGTGTTGAAAAATATCTTCCAAGTCATCAAGAGCCGTTGGTTAAACTTTTACAAGCCCAAACTTTGTCTTTGCAAAATGATTCTGTTCGCGCCATTGGTCTTTATGAAAAGATGAGAGAGGAACCACCAACAAAATTGGCTGGGCTGTATGGCTTGTTTCGTGAAGCAATGAAAACAAATGCTTATGAAGCAGCGCAACAATATGCAGAAGAAGCATTGGCTTTGTCACCAGCACTTTTGTGGGCGAATCAAGCAGTGCTCGATCAGTTGAGTGCTAGCGGGCAATGGGATAAAGCACTCGATGTGTTTGAGCGGGCACAAAAAGCTTTGCCACGTTCTGTTCGTTCGACTGTCCAGCGTCATCATATACAGGCTTTACTGTTAAGCGGACAAGCAGTTCATCTGTTTAACACGCATCCTTCAGATGCGCGTACAGCTATTTTGAAAGCACATAAATTGGCACCTGATTTTGTGCCTATAACGGTTATTGCTGCTGATATTCTTTATAAACTAAATGAAACGCGCAAAGCTGATAAAATGATTATTGCCGCTTGGCAGAAAGATCCGCATCCTGATTTGGGAGCACTTTATCTTGAAAGAGAAGAGGGAGCCGTTGGGCGATTAAAAAAAGCTAAAACACTGGCTTCTTATAACAAAGACACATTTGAATCAGCTTTCCTCATTGCTAAAGCTGCTTTAGATGCTGGTGAAAGAGTGTTAGCAAGAGAACAGGCACAAAAAGCACTTCAATATCATCCGCGGGAAAGTGTTTATTTGTTGCTAGCAGATATTGAAGAAGCAGAAGGGAATAATCAAGGGGCGGTGCGGCAATGGCTTTCTTTGGCATTGCGTGCTGAACGTGATCCCGTATGGATGTGTGATGGGTCTATTTTTTCTTCTTGGGCCGTGGTTTCTCCAATAAGTGGACGGTTGGGATGCTTTGAATGGAAAGCACCTCCCTGCCGGCCTCCTCTCACATTAGAGATGGACAATATTGTGCCGAAAATACAAGATAAAGAAGATAAACAAGATGAAGAAGATGATGAAGAAGATAAAAAAGGTGTCGTGGAAAAAACTGCTGCTGTTGAAGGGAAGTTGCTGGAAGAGGTATCAGCTTTAGGAGATGGTCTTGTGCATCATGTTCAGACAAACAAACAAGATATAAAGAAAAAAGATAGAGAGCTACTCAGCCAAACGCACTTAAATGTTGATGATCCGGGCATTAAAACAGAAGAAGATGAGGCATCTTTATCAAAAAAGAAATTTCGGTTATTTAGATAAAGTAGAACTAGAGTGAAAAGTGTTTATCGAAATTATTCTTTTATGTTTAAAAAAATTAAACTTAAATTAATTGCAGGGGTGATTGGTTACAAATGTTTTTGATACAAAGCTGTCGTGGTAAAAATCAAAAAAACAACAAACCAAGAATAGCAGTCGTTGTTCATCGCCAATCTACATATACTGGTCGTTTGGGAAAATTTTTGCAAAAGAGTGGTTTCGTTCTTGATATTTATCGTCCTATATTGGGACAAAAGCTTCCCAATACATTAAAGCATTATGCTGGCGTTGTCATTCTAGGGGGACCGATGAGTGTGAATGATAGTGAAGCATATATTGGTGAAGAAATTGATTGGATTTCTTTATCATTGAAAGAAAATAAGCCTTTTTTGGGTATTTGTCTTGGAGCACAAATGTTAGCACGAAATCTAGGGGGGCGTGTTGGTACAAGAAGTGATGGGACTGTTGAAGTCGGCTGGTACCCATTGGAAGCAACTTCGCAAGGAAAAAAACTTATGAATTGGCCAGAAATGGTCTACCATTTTCATGATGAAGGGATTTATAATTTACCTAAAGAAGCAGTGCTTTTAGCGACGGGGCATGCATATCCTACACAAGCTTTCCGTTATGGAGAAAATGCGTGGGGCTTACAATTTCATGCTGAATTCACGCGTGCTATGATGCGACGTTTGGTGATCCGTTCGGCGCATAAATTAACTGAAAAAGGTGCTCAGCCGGCTTCTGCACATTTGAAAGGCCGTTTAATCTATGATCAGGCTTTAAGCAAATGGTTTGAAGATGCATTGCGACAGATTTTTTGTGTGTCACACACACACGCATAAGTCTTAAGAACACCGTTTATATTGATTTTTATTGTTAGATAAGGAAAACTTTAATTTTGTCTATGTTTTCTCAATTGACATCATTCCGGAAAAATCTTTCTTTGCGTTATCTGCTTTGTGGTTTTTTTTGTTTTATTTTTATGCTCGTTTATAGCTCGATCTGGTTTTTTTTTCACGTAAAATAGAAGATCGTGTTTCCGTTATACTCGCAAATGCATCTTCGCGGGATATGACAGCTGTATGCGAACATCTACGCAAGAATGGTTATCCGTTACGTATCGGTATTGTTTGTGATCAATTTCAATTTGCTTGGCCTTTGCACGGGCTTTCTTTATCAACTGGACGTTTAACAGTTGGTGCTCCGATTTATACCCCTCATTGGGTAGAGTTAAATGTCCATTCTCCCGCATCAATTGTTTTTGAGGGAAAAGCTCCCATAGAGTCACACTGGCGCAATCTGATGATCGAAACAGAACCTTATTGGAGAACGGGTAAGACATTTAAGCTTATGGCTGAGGGCCTTGAAGTTTCTTCTAATATTGCGTCGTCTCTTGAAAATCAGAAATCTCAGGGAGCGTTGACATCACAGGCAGTAGACAAAAAGACAACACAAGAAAATACTACAGATCAAGCATCTTTGAGAGATGCCCAAGATGTAATTGGGCCTTCGTTAGACCAAAAGAATATACCCCAAAAAATAACAGCAGAGTTCGTGCGACTTGATCTTAAACAGGAGAAGAATCATTTATCGGGACATCTTACTTTCGATGATTTTGATGCTTCTATGTTTTTTGCACCTTACTTTGCTGACTTTCCAAAAGTTGATGGCCATTTGAAATGGGTTTTCAATGATGTCCTTCATTTGTTTGAAAATGGAGAAAGCAATTGGAAACAGCGCTTGTATGGGAAAAGTGGACTTTTAAAGCAGGGTGAATTGATTTTTCATACAGGTGGTGTTTTGCGTGTAAAGGGGCCATTTTCCTTTGATGATGAAGGGTATTTAACAGCAAAATTTGATCTTGTCTTGGTGAAGCATATGGAGCTTCTTACCACTATGCAGCACTTGTTTCCTGAGCAAGCTAACAACCTTCAAGCTTTATTTTTTATTTTGGGTGCTATGCCTAAAAATGCAGATGGATACCCCGTTCTCTCCTTGCTGATTACCCATGGGTGGGCACAATTAGGTTTTTTAAAACTTGGTCGCCTTGCACCACTTTAAGTCTGAAAGGGAGCGTTTTGAAATTGCGCCCTCAACTTTACTGCGAAGGTAAAGCGCAATTTTTTATTTTGGGTGCTATGCCTAAAAATGTAGAC
>NZ_BAABIZ010000009.1:0-32407 GCF_039543045.1 Bartonella jaculi | reverse complement strand
TTAGGGTTTTTAAAACTTGGTCGCCTTGCACCACTTTAAGTCTGAAAGGGAGCGTTTTGAAATTGCGCCCTCAACTTTACTGCGAAGGTAAAGCGCAATTTTTTATTTTGGGTGCTATGCCTAAAAATGCAGATGGATACCCCGTTCTCTCCTTGCTGATTACCCATGGGTGGGCACAATTAGGGTTTTTAAAACTTGGTCGCCTTGCACCACTTTAAGTCTGAAAGGAAGCGTTTTGAAATTGCGCCCTCAACTTTACTGCGAAGGTAAAGCGCAATTTTTTATTTTGGGTGCTATGCCTAAAAATGCAGACGGATACCCCGTTCTCTCCTTGCTGATTACCCATGGGTGGGCACAATTAGGGTTTTTAAAACTTGGTCGCCTTGCACCACTTTAAGTCTGAAAGGAAGCGTTTTGAAATTGCGCCCTCAACTTTACTGCGAAGGTAAAGCGCAATTTTTTATTTTGGGTGCTATGCCTAAAAATGCAGACGGAACCTCCGTTCTCTCCTTGCTGATTACCCATGGGTGGGCACAATTAGGGTTTTTAAAACTTGGTCGCCTTGCACCACTTTAAGTCTAAAAGGAAGCGTTTTGAAATTGCGCCCTCAACTTTACTGCGAAGGTAAAGCGCAATTTTTTATTTTGGGTGCTATGCCTAAAAATGTAGACGGACACCCCGTTCTCTCCTTGCTGATTACCCATGGGTGGGCACAATTAGGGTTTTTAAAACTTGGTCGCCTTGCACCACTTTAAGTCTGAAAGGAAGCGTTTTAAAGCTGTGCAATCATACCTGCTGCAAAGGTAAAGCGAGAAATGTTGAGATCGTTTTCAATAAGGGCACCGATGCGGTTTGTTACGTTGTGAATTTGATCTTCTGTTGTTTTTATCCAAGCTGCAAACGGATCTTCTTTTTCTCCATACTTTTTCAGAATTTTTATAACAATTTTCCGTAAACTTTCGGCAATATTTTCTTTAGCTTGGCTTAAGGCCATACTGTCATAATAATCAACTACAGGAATTGTTTGGCTTGCTTCATTAATGCGGTTTATACGAATGATTTGAGCAAGTGAGAAATAGATCTCTGCGGTTTTAATAAGGTCGCTGTTGCTTTGTTTTGCAATCAAAGAAATGTCACAAATTATTGGAGCAGTTTCCAAGAGAGCCAACTGTTTTGCTAAAGCTTTTGGCGCTCCTTCTTCGTTATATTGTGTCGCTTTTTCTTTAATTTTTTGATTGATATCTTTATCATTGGAATGCGTAAGTTGTTTTTCAATAATGCTACGGGCTTGCTTAATTGTTTTTACAAGCTCTTCTAATGGAGTCGAGAGATCCATATGGCGCAAACCCCAATTGGTTGTTTCAAAGAGCATTGAAGTGATGGCTGCGTAGAATTTATTTTGAATAAGACCAGGTATCTTATTATCAAGGTTATCAATCTGATCAGACAATTGAGGAATTTCAAAACCATCACACAACGCAATGAAAACACGAATAATATTTTCAATCTTTTGTTCTGTTGCATCTTGTAGCCGATTAACAAAAGTAGGCCCTCCGCGATTTACAATATCGTTGGCAATGAGTGTTGCAATAATATTACGACGCAACTGATGATTAATGATTTCTTTCTCAAAGCTTGTCTGAATTTGAGTCGGAAAATAATGCAATAAGATTTTGTTAAAGTAGCACTCATCAACAATAGGGCTGTGGGCGATTTCTTCTTTTAGGGTTAATTTAGCATATGCCAAAATAACGGCGAGCTCTGGACGTATAAGACCCTGACCTTGTGTTATTCTTTGCCGCAAAATTTGTTCATCAGGGAGAATTTCAACTCTGCGATCCAAAAGATTTTTCTGTTCCAAATCATGCATAAAACGCATCTGATAAGGCAAATCAACAATGCTTTGGCTTTCAGCTAAGGAGAGAGCAAGGGGTTGCGAATAATTATTGCGCAGGACTAATTGTTCAACTTGTGGAGTCATCTTTTTTAAAAGTTCATCACGTGCTTCGCGGGTAAGCGTTTTTGCACGAAGTGCTGATGCCAAAACAATTTTGATATTAACCTCAACATCTGAACAATTAACACCTGCGGAGTTATCAATGGCGTCCGTATTGCATCGCCCACCGTTTAAGACATATTCAATCCGACCACGTTGCGTAACACCAAGATTAGCCCCTTCACCAATAACTTTTGCACGAACTTGTTCACCAGTAATGCGTAGCGCATCATTTGCACGATCTCCTACTTGTGCATCGGTTTCTGTCGCTGCGCGAATATAAGTACCAATGCCGCCAAACCATAAAAGATCAACAGGCGCTTTGAGAAGCGCAGAGATAATTTCAAAGGGCGTTCCCGTTTGTTTTTCAAAACCAATGGCTTGTGCTGCTTCGGGGGAGAGAGTAATGGTTTTTGCTGTACGTGAGAAGATGCCACCGCCCTTTGATAATTTTGTTTGGTCGTAATCTTGCCAACTTGAGCGAGGTAGTTGAAAGAGACGCATGCGTTCTGCATAGCTTTCAGATATGTTTGGGTCTGGATCGATAAAGATATCACGGTGATCAAAGGCGGCGATAAGTTTTGTTTGTTTGGAAAGGAGCATTCCATTGCCAAAAACATCACCAGACATGTCACCAACCCCGACACAGCTAAAGGGAGTTGTTTGAATATCGTGATTAAAGGATTCTCGAAAATGTCTTTTAACCGCTTCCCATGCACCTTTGGCTGTAATCCCAATGGCTTTATGGTCATAGCCTGCTGAACCTCCAGAGGCAAAAGCATCATCGAGCCAGAAGTGGTTCGCTTGGCTGATAGCGTTGGCTGTATCAGAAAAGGTTGCTGTGCCTTTGTCAGCAGCGACGACAAAATAAGGGTCATGGTCATCATGGCAGATGATGTCATGAGGAGCGCTTATTTTGCCGTTGACAAGATTGTCAGTGATGGAAAGCAAAGCCGTTATAAAGTCAATATAAGCTTGTCGTGCGGCTTCTATGATTACGGTACGATCATTCGTTTGGGGAAGGCGATGAGGGTAAAATCCACCTTTTGCGCCAACAGGAACGATAACTGCATTTTTGACTTGTTGGGCCTTAACTAAGCTGAGCACTTCAGTGCGATAATCGAGTGCACGATCGGACCAACGGATTCCACCGCGGGCTATAGGACCAAAGCGTAAATGAACTCCTTCAACTTCTGGCCCATAAACAAAAATTTCTCTATAAGGACGCGGTTCCGGTAAGCCTTCAATTTGGCGTGGATCTAACTTGGTTGCTAAAATACGCCGTGGACTACCATTTGCAAGAGGGGTAAAGGCATTGGTTCGTAAACTTGCATCAATAAGATTACGATAACGGCGTAAAATCAGATCATCATCTAAACCAGATACTTTCTGTAATTTTTCTTCAATGCGTTGTTGAATGACCTGTTGGTTTTTTACTCGTTCTTTTTCTGTATGGCTTTGGTGAAATTTCAAATGAAACAACGCATAAAGATCTTGGGTAATGTCAGGATAGGCGTTTAAAGTTTGGGCAACACGATCTTGTGAATAAGGAATTCCAGCTTGTTGGAGATAGCGTCCATAATGGCGCAAAATGATAATTTCACGCCAATCAAGCCCTGCTGTTTGCGTTAAAGCATTAAAGGCATCATTATCAGCATTTTGAGACCAAATAGCTTCGAATGTTTCGGCATGCTTTTGACCGCTCTTATCGAAATCGATACAGAGATGAAAGGCGCTTTCTAGTTGCATATCATGAAGATATACAGAGTCTCCGTTGCCATCTGGTAATTCAAGTGTTTGCTCAGCAATGACCCGAAAACCCATATTTTCAAGAAGTGGTACACGCTTGGAAAGGGCTAGTGCTTCATGGCGGTGAAAAAGCCGGAGAGAAATGCTTCGTTTTTCTTTGTTGTGCGCGTGGTAAAAAGTAACAAAAAGAGGTTTTTTATCATGAAGACTTAAAATATGTCCGGCATCTTCAATGGCTTCTTCAGCTGAAAATAAGTCACGGTAGCTGTTAGGAAATTGGCTGGCTAAACGCGTTTGTTGCTCTGTGGTTGTACGGGTAAGAGCTATGGTTTGTACACACTCTTCCCAACTTCGTGCTATAGAACGTACATGTTGTTCAAGCGTGGTGCGCTCAATAAGAGGAGCACTTTCGCTCCCTTTGCGATGAATGATGTAATAGACACGTATAAGAGGGCTTTCCAAAAACAGGGGATAGGATTCAAAGAAATCACCTTTATAGAGCTCAACAAAATATTCGCCAACTTTTTCGCGAATGTTGCTGCTGTATTGGTCACGCGGCACATAGACAAGTATAGAAACAAAGCGCCCAAAAGAATCCGTATGGGCAAGTACCCGCAAACGTGGGCGCTCATCTAATTGCATGATAAGTTTGGCATTTTCCGTCAATGTGTCAATATCAGAGCGAAACATTTCATCTCTTGGATAGGTTTCTAAAACACTGATGAGTGATTTTCCAGAGTAGTCAGCGCGATTGTATCCAAGCCGTTGAATGATGGTTTTGGCTTTTTCTTTTAAGAAAGGGATTTGCAAAATAGAGCGCGTATAAGCTGAGGAGGTAAACAATCCTACAATGCGCAATTCTCCACATAGCCCCCCTTCTTTATCAAAGATTTTAAGACCAATATAATCAAGCCAAATAGGGCGGTGAATTTTTGAGCGACTGTTGGCTTTCGTTACAATAAGCAGATTATCACTTTCCATAAAGGAGAGGATCTCTTGGGGAGGTTCTTCCACGCGTGCATCGCCAATAATACGAATAGAGGCATCGGTCAGAATACCTAGTTCAATGTCACTCGTTGTAAAGGCTTTTGTGGGTTCTTGGTTTTTGATGAAATTATAAGTGCGCATGCCTAGGAAGATGAAGTTATTGTCCATCAGCCAGTTAAGAAATTCAATGGCTTTTTCGCCTTCTTGTTTGTAGTGTGGGGGGAGGCTTGTCTGATAGGCAGAGATATGCTTTTTAATTTCTTCAAGCATAGGTTGCCAGTCTTGAACGGCGGCGTTGACTTGTTCAAGGACTAGAGTAAGTTCATCTTTAAGTTTTTGTATCTGCTGTTTATTTAAGGATTCGATATGGATTTGCATCAGACTGATGCGTTGTCCAGAGGCACAATCAAGAACAGGGTGTGCAATCAAATAAATGTGGTTCTTGTGCTGATTAAAGACATTTAAAATAGAATCAAGGAGGAAGGGTTTGTTATCGTTGACAAGTGTGATAACCGTTATAGGCTTGTTATTGCGCGTCAAACTTTGTTCAAAGCAGAGGATACTTTTTCCTGCCTTATGAAGATTAAATGCGTTAATGGCAGTGATGACGGCTTTTTGAAGCTCTTTACTTTCGTAACAGGCTATATCTTCTTTATCGGTATGAGCAAAAAGAATCTGTTCTATTTTATCTTGGTTGCTTTTTGTTTCTGATACTTTTTGTTGTAACACAATCATCTTCCCTTTTTGCCTCTAGGACCTTTGTTTTCATAGAAACAGACCATTATATCATACTTTACACTGTAACATCTTCTTCCTAAAGACAATAGTTATTTATTTGGAGAGGATAAATTTGTTTTTTCCATTTTACAGTAATAATCTGTTATTCTAGGGCAATATCTTGCATCTATGAAAGGACATTTTAGTATTTTTGTATGTTAATAGTTTGTTCTTTAAGATATACAAAATGAAAGTAAATAGAGAATGACGCGTTTGCCAGAAAGACTGCTCAATGGTTACTGGTCCTTTGTAAAAAATCATTTTTCATATAAAACAGCACATTATCAGCAATTGGCGCTTGAAGGACAGAAACCTGAAGTTTTGGTCATTGCTTGTTGTGATTCGCGGGCAGTACCAGAAACAATTTTTGATGCGAAACCAGGTGAAATTTTTACTCTACGCAACGTGGCAAATTTGGTTCCCCCTTTTTCTCCTGATAATCAATATCATGCAACATCAGCGGCGATTGAACATGCCGTGCAATTGCTTGAGGTTAAGCATATTGTTGTTTTTGGTCATGCCCACTGTGGGGGGGTGAGCACTGCTCTTAAGGGGACGTGCAAGTCTTTATCGTCAAATGATTTTATTGGTCAATGGATAAGTCTTTTAGCACCAGCAGCACAAACAGTTATTAGCAATGAATCTCTGACATTGCCAGAGCAGCAGACCGCATTAGAGCAGCTTTCTATTCGTTATTCGTTGAGGAATTTAGAAACATTTCCGTGGATAAAAACACGAAAAGAGCAGGGTATTTTGACACTACACGGGGTGTGGTTTGATATCTCAAGCGGTGAATTATGGAATATGGAACAGGAAACAGGTTGTTTTGTGCGTGTTGAGGTTGGAGAAGATGAAGTGTAATGTTTGCTGTCTTTTAAAAGTATTGTATGATAAATCTTGACAAAGCTGGGGTTTTATTGTTTGAAAGAGCGAGCTTTCAGTGACAAAATTAACTTGGAGCCACCGACTGAGACCCCAGTATAAGGGTGTAAAGAGATCTCAGAGGTCAACATCCGACGGCGCGATGCGTTCTCGGATGCCATTTTGGTTTGTTTGTTATGTAGCAATGAGGTAGATAATGTTTGAATCCTTACAAGAGCGGCTTGGCTCTATACTGTCTCATTTGACAGGGCGTGGAGCTTTGTCGGATCAGGATGTAGCAACAGCGCTGCGCGAAATTCGGCGTGCTTTATTAGAAGCTGATGTTGCACTTGATGTCGCGCGTTCTTTTACCGATAGGGTTCGTGAAAAAGCTGTTGGGGCTGAGATTGTTAAATCAATTAAGCCTGGTCAGATGGTTGTTAAAATTGTTCATGATGAACTGGTCAATATACTTGGAGGTGAAGGCGCTCTAAGTGATTTAAATGCACCAGCACCCGTTGTTATCATGATGATTGGTTTGCAAGGGTCCGGAAAAACAACCACGACAGCAAAGTTTGCAAAGCGTTTAACCGATAAACACAATAAAAAAGTTCTTATGGCGTCATTAGATACACGCCGTCCTGCGGCGCAGGAACAATTGCGTCAACTAGGAGAACAGGCAAAACTTGCAAGTTTGCCTATTATTGCGGGGCAATCTCCCGTCGATATCGCATCGCGTGCGGTACAAGCAGCCAAATTGGGCGGTTATGATGTGCTGATTCTTGATACCGCAGGCCGTAACCACATTGATGAAGCTTTGATGCTTGAATTGGCTGAAATTAAAGCTTGTGCACTTCCCTATGAAATTATGTTGGTTGCCGATAGTCTTACCGGTCAAGATGCTGTTCATCTTGCACGTTCTTTTGATGAACGGGTGGGAATTACAGGAATTATTTTAACACGTATGGATAGTGATGGCCGCGGCGGTGCTGCTCTTTCAATGCGTGCTGTTACAGGAAAGCCAATTAAAGCAATCGGAACCGGTGAAAAAATAGATGCTTTGGAAGAGTTCCATCCCAGCCGTATTGCCGATCGTATTCTCGGAATGGGCGATATCGTTTCTTTGGTTGAAAAAGCTGCTGAAACAATGGATCAGGAAAAGGCAGCCGCTTTTGCAAAAAAAATGAAAGCTGGAAAATTTGATCTCAATGACCTTGCAGAACAATTGCAGAAAATGAAAAAACTTGGGGGAATGGGCGGCATTATGGGAATGTTGCCGGGCTTGGGTAAGGTAAAAGATCAGATTGCTGCCGCTGGACTTGATGATCGTTTGTTTAATCGTCAATTGGCTATTATTTCATCAATGACACCCCTAGAGCGTGCTAATCCAGAGCTTTTGAAACATAGCCGTAAACAACGAATTGCTAAGGGGTCTGGTACAAGTGCTGCTGATATTAATAAGCTTTTGAAAATGCACCGCCAAATGGCTGATATGGTGAAAGCCATAGGAGGTAAGGGAAAAGGCGGTTTGATGGGAAAAATGTTGGGAGGACTTGGTTCTAAAATGGGGTTTGGTGGAAATCCTGGAACCCCCCCCGATTTGTCAGGGTTTGATCCAAAGCAACTCTCAACACTACAAAAACAAATTGAAAGTGGTAATGGTGGGAAAGTCTTACCTGGTCTTCCAAGCCGGGGCTCTCCATTTCCTGGTCTTTCTAATGGTACTGCCGATAGTGGAGGGAAATTTTCTCAACGATTCCCAAAAAAATAAGATACAAAGAGGGAAAAAAGTATGATGGAGAAAAAAATATTGGACGAATTAGCGTGTTTACGAGCGTCCATTGATAATTTCGATGCAACGTTGATTCATATTTTAGCAGAGCGTTTTCGTTGTACAAAAGCAGTTGGACACTTAAAAGCGCGTTATGATTTTCCTACAGTAGATCCTTTGCGTGAGCAACATCAGGTAGCGCGTTTGCGGCAATTAGCTATAGACAGTCATCTTGATCCCGATTTTGCAGAAAGATTTTTAAAATTTATCATTAAAGAAGTTGTACATCACCATGAAGTTATTGCTAAAGAGCAAAAAACAAAACAAGTCATTTTAAACGAAAGCCAGAGCTGAAAATAGGAGAAAAATATGGCATTGAAAATTCGTTTGTCCCGTGGAGGTTCAAAAAAGCGCCCTTACTATCATATCGTTGTTGCAGATGTTCGCAGTCCGCGCGATGGGAGATTTCTTGAGCGCGTTGGTGCATGGGACCCAATGTTGCCTAAAGATGGACCGCGTGTAAAACTTGATGAAGAGCGTATCCAGTATTGGCTTGGTCAAGGGGCTCAGCCAACAGATCGCGTCTTGCGGTTTTTGGATGCAGCTGGCTTGAAAAAGCGTCCGATTCGCAATAATCCACAGAAAGGGGAACCTGGTAAAAAGGCACAAGAGCGCATAGCCGCAGCAAAACAAGCTGCTGAAGAAGCGGCTGCTTCAGCAGCAGAAGCATGATTATTCTCAAACATAATCAAGCGTGCTTTGAGGTTTTTATAGAAAATGGCGACTCTTACCTGTTTTTATAAAAAACAGATTTTTCTTGGAGCGTGGTTGTTTTTTTAAAAAGAATCAACGTGAGACTCTCAAAAGTCAATAGCGCGGCCTTTAATTTCCCAATCTCCATAGCGTGAAGGGTCTTTGCCGCCGCGTCCTCCATTTTCTAAAGGTTTGTCTTCATTTATTTCACGTCTACGCCGTTCTTCAGCTTCATCTAAAGCGCGTTTTGCTTCGGGAGAAAGGGGCTGCTGTTTACAGGCGTTTGTGTTTATTTTGCTTGTTTTTTTATCTGTTTTGTCCATTTTATACCTCACTTCCATTGAAGAAGCCGAAAGAAAACCCCATCATATAGAAATGATTGACTTTTATCATGGAGTTTTTTGAGTAATGAACATAATGCGTACGGCCATGCTTTTGGCTTTTATGACCGCTCTTTTTATGGGAGTTGGTTTTCTGATTGGAGGGGGCAATGGCATGGTCATTGCACTTTTGATAGCGAGTGGTTTAAACTTTTTTTCTTATTGGAATTCGGACAAAATCGTTTTGCGCATGTATGGTGCGCGTGAAGTTGATCACCATTCGTCACCCGTTTATTATAAGATTGTAAGTGAGTTAGCGCGAAAAGCTTCTCTTCCTCAACCAAAAATTTATGTTATTGAGAGTGCGCAGCCAAATGCTTTTGCTACGGGACGTAACCCTCAAAATGCAGCTGTTGCTGCCAGTACCGGGTTGTTAGAGCGATTGAGTGCAGAGGAAATTGCAGGGGTTATGGCGCATGAGCTCGCACATATTGAGCATCGTGATACCTTAACAATGACTCTGACTGCAACAATCGCTGGAGCAATTTCGATGCTTGGTAACTTTGCTTTTTTTATGGGGGGACAGCGTAATTCTTCGGAACATTCTCATGGTGCTGGGGCAATTGGGAGTATCATTGCTCTGTTTGTTGCACCTTTTGCAGCAATGCTGGTGCAAATGGCTATTAGCCGTACGCGTGAGTATGCTGCTGATCGGCGGGGTGCTGAAATATGTGGTAATCCCTTATGGTTGGCTTCGGCGTTGCGTAAAATTGCGGGCGGCGGACATACGGTTTACAATGAAGAAGCAGAACATAATCCCGCAACAGCACATATGTTTATTATCAATCCCTTGAGTGGGGAGGGGGCTGATAGCCTTTTTTCTACACATCCAGCGACAGAAAATCGCATTGCTGCTCTTCGCAGGCAAGCAGAAGAAATGAATGGAGCAATGGTCAACAATATAATATGGAATGAAGAAGGTGGTTGGCATGAAAAAAACATGGGCTTAAGCTATGAAAATTTGGAGCGTAGTGCTAAGAATATGCCAGATAGTCAGGAAAAAAATGTTTTTCAGCGAAGCACAAAACGTCCTTCTTGGCTTCGTTATGAAGATTCAAAAAAATCTCGATCATAAAGCTCTTTAGGGCGCAAAGGCATAAAGGTTATTGTTTTGAAACACGAGAAAGTGGGGCGTGTCTCTGAAAAAAATATTCCAGGATTAGCTGTTCGGCAGGTGTGTGTTCGTCTTTTAGGGGCGGTGCTTGATAAGCACGCATCTCTGTCTGGTTTGACGGATAATGAGCACGGACATCCACAATATTTAGGGCTTTTGCATCGGGATCGTTTGTTATGCCGCGCTATTTTGGGAGCGGCATTACGTCATCGGGGGCAGATTACAGCTGCCTTATCACGCTTTTTGACACGGCCTTTGCCCCAACAAGCTTTCTCACTGCAGCATCTTCTGCATATCAGTGTTGCGCAAATTCTTTATCTTGATATCCCCGATCATGCTACGATTGATTTAGCCGTGCGTGTGGCTAAAATTGATCCCCGTATGCGCCGCTTTTCAGGAGTTGTGAATGCTCTTTTACGCAATATTGCACGTGAGGCGGGTGTGTTACGTCAGCAAGCTCCTGTCATGGAAGGGGTTCCAGCGTGGTTTGGACAGCTGCTAGTGTCAACTTATGGAGCAGAAAAAGCTGATCAGATTTTAGCAATGCAAACTCTTGAACCACCTCTCGATTTGACAGTCAAATCTGATAGTGTTGGGTGGGCTGAACAGCTGGGGGGTGTTGTTTTGCCCAATGGTTCTGTTCGGCTGAGCAGTTTGGATTGTGCTGTTTCTGATTTAATAGGCTATAAGGAAGGGGCTTGGTGGATTCAGGATTTTGCAGCAGCGTTGCCTGCTTGTTTATTCGGGAATATTCAGGGTAAACGAGTTGCTGATCTTTGTGCAAGCCCTGGGGGAAAAACGGCGCAACTTGCTTTGCAAGGAGCTGATGTGACAGCTGTTGATATGTCCGCTAATCGATTAAAACGTTTAAAGGAAAATATGAAACGGCTTCATTTTTCAGTCCGTACTTGGCAGGGAGATGTAAGAAATTTTCATCCCGACCAGCTTTTTGATGCTGTTCTTCTCGATGCTCCTTGTTCTTCTACAGGAACGATACGTCGTCATCCGGATATTTTATGGACAAAATCAATGGACGATGTCGTCAAGTTAGCTGCATTGCAATATGATTTGCTTTTGGCGGCAATTGCTTTGGTGAAAAAAGATGGACGCATTGTTTTTTCTAATTGTTCACTGGCAAGAGAAGAAGGTGAAGATCTGGTTGAGAAAATTTTATCAATACGCCATGACATTGTTTTAGAGCCTATTTGTGAAGAAGAGATGGGTGCACTGGCGCATTTGCTCTCTTCTGCGGGGACTTTGCGCACAACGCCTGCAGACTTTTGTCATAAAAATTTTGATGCTGAGAGAAAAATGTTGTTAGGAATGGATGGTTTTTTTGCGGCGCGTTTCCGAAAAGTGGCTTAATTAACGGTTCATTTACTAAAATGGTCGAAGTTGTGTTCGATTGAGCATATACGGAGATGAGATTGTGGCGGTTGCGGTAAAAGGTCCTCAGGTAAAGACGTCAACATTTATAGACATGGCGCATCAATTTATGCGGCGTTTATGGGTTGGACCACTGTTTCGTTGGCGGTTTTCGGGGTTTCGTCCTCATAAAATTTTAGCGCACCCCATTGATTTGCACTTAGCTGATCCGATGATGGCCCATGAATTTTACCACGGCCGTTTTGCTTTTGCTGGTCATATTGTTCACTCCGGTGCTGTTTCTCCTTTTTCATTAGTTTCACCAACGCCAGAATGGGAAGCGGCTCTTCATGATTTTCATTGGTTGCGACATATGGCGGCAGCAGACAGTAATTTGGCAGCAGCGCATGCGCGCGCGCTCTTAGAAGATTGGCTTGATCAGTGTGGTAAAAAAGTAAAAGGGTTGCCTTGGGGTGGGCCGGTTGTGGCACGGCGTTTGATTTCGTGGATTTGTCATTCGAAAATGTTATTAGAAGGGGCAAGTGAGCGGTTTGAAAAGCGTTTTTTGCGTGCGCTTGGTTTCCAATTTCGTTATTTACGCATAGCGATTTGCGGTATGGAACACGATGATCAGCGTTTACACGCAGCAGCGGCTTTGACATTCGCATCTCTTGCTCTGCCGGTGTCGGCGACAATAAAAAGAAAGGTGCAAACCATTCTTGCAGAGGAGCTTTCGCGTCAGATCTTGGTCGATGGTGGACATATTTCGCGTAGT
Source organism: Bartonella jaculi (assembly GCF_039543045.1). Lineage (NCBI taxonomy): Bacteria > Pseudomonadati > Pseudomonadota > Alphaproteobacteria > Hyphomicrobiales > Bartonellaceae > Bartonella > Bartonella jaculi. The sequence continues at coordinate 19,879 of NZ_BAABIZ010000009.1, read as the reverse complement.
CCTGTCATTTTGCTTAATTTATTATCAGACTTATTATCGTTACGTCATCTTTTTATGCATAGTAATGAAACAGCACCGCGTATTTTGATTGATTCTGTTGAGCGTATGTTGCCTGCTTTGCGGTTTTTTATCCATGAAGATCAAACATTAGCACATTTTAATGGGGTTGGACCTCTTGTCCCTGAACGTTTATCGGCAGTTTTAAATCTTGATGAAACAGCAGGACAGCCTTTTAGTTATGCACGGTATTCCGGGTTTCAACGTTTACAAGCTCATCAAACGACAGTACTTGCAGATACTGGCCCCTTTCCGTTACGCGCTGCTGCTGAGCATGCTTGTTCGGGCTGTTTATCTTTTGAAATGTCCTCACAAGGGAGCCGCTTTATTATCAACACGGGTGTTCATCCTTATGGGAGTGAGGCGTATCGACATTTCGGACGTGTCACCGCAGCACATTCAACGGCAACAGTTAATGATTGTTCAGTAGGTGTTTTTCGTAAAAAAAAGAGAAGTGGTGCTTCGTTTTTGCTTGGGGGACCAACAGATGTTAAAGTGCGACGTATAGAGGATTCAGAAAAAACTGGTTTTATTGCAAGCCATAATGGTTATGTGCGGCCTTTTAATCTTGTTCATGAACGCGGTCTTATTTTAGCGACAAATGGTGCAATGATTGAAGGTTTCGATCGTTTTTTTATGCCGCACAAAGGTCGGTCAAAGAGACATAAGACAGGACAAAATGAACAGAATAATGTTGCCGTTCGGTTTCATCTTCATCCGCAAGTTGAGGTCAATTTTGATGGCAGTTGTGTACGTTTAGCCGTAGGAGATGGGCAAGAGTGGTATTTTATATCACCTGACGTTGATATTTGTCTTGAAGATTCAATTGATTTTACTGGACTAACGGGACCACAACGCACACAACAGATTGTTTTGTATTTTCGCCCTGCATTCCAAGAAAAAATTCGTTGGCGCTTTACGCGTCGTTAATGGGAGCAATGTTTCGCTTCTTTGTAATACCGATAAGGGGAGCGTTATTCTTTGTGTGTTAAAAGAAAGACAGTCTATCCTTTCGGTATATTTTGATAAAGGTATGTGCTATAAATGCATTAAGCTCGTTTTTCTTGGATTTTAACCATTTTATTTTTAGGTTTTCTGTTATGGGTGTTGTTGCAAAAAATTTTCCCATACCTGATCTTCATCGGGTGCGTCGTGTTCTTCTTTCCGTGTCTGATAAAACTGGTTTGGTTGCGTTTGCACAAGCGCTTCATGCTTACGGTGTTGAATTGATTTCAACAGGTGGAACAGCTAAAGTTTTAACAGCTGCTGGTTTAGTGGTAAAAGATGTTGCTGAAGTTACTGGATTTCCGGAAATAATGGATGGGCGTGTCAAAACACTTCATCCCTTGATACATGGTGCTCTCTTAGGGGTAAGACAAAATCCTAGCCATAGAGATGCTATGGAGAACCATGGTATCCATGGAATAGATCTTTTGGTGGTGAATCTTTATCCTTTCGAAGAGACTGCCAAATCTGGGGCTGATGGACAAACAATTCTTGAAAATATTGATATCGGTGGACCGGCAATGATTCGCGCTGCGGCAAAGAATCATGCTTATACCGGTGTTATAACAGCAGTGAGTGATTATGATTTCGTTCTCGCTGAATTAAAGCAACATGATGGGTGTTTAAGCTTGTCCATGCGACGCCAATTAGCAATGCGCGCTTTTGCACACACCGCTGCTTATGATTCGGCGATAGCGGCATGGTTTGCACGGGATTTAAAAATTGAAACGCCGTCGTGGCAGAGTTTTTCTGGCCATCTTGCAAGCGTTATGCGCTATGGGGAAAATCCACATCAACAGGCGGCATTTTATCGTAATAATGAGAAACGTTTTGGTGTGGCAACAGCAAAACTTTTGCAAGGTAAAGCACTCTCTTATAACAATATGAATGATACAGATGCGGCGTTTGAACTCGTGGCAGAATTTGATCCCCAAAGAACTGCTGCTGTTGCTCTTATTAAGCATGCCAATCCTTGTGGTGTTGCAGAAGGGAAGAATTTAAAAGAAGCTTATTTGAAGGCTCTTCTGTGTGATAGTGTCTCGGCGTTCGGTGGGATTATTGCTTTAAATCAACCCCTTGATGAAGAATGTGCTGAAGAAATTATCAAAATTTTCACGGAAGTGATTATTGCTCCTGATGCAACAATGGGAGCACAGGAAATCATTGCGAGGAAAAAAAATCTTCGTTTGTTGATAACAGGTGGTTTACCTGACCCACGTGGCGCAGGGCTTATTGCCAAAACGCTTGCGGGTGGAATTTTAATACAGTCGCGTGATAATGCCGTTGTTGATGATCTTAATTTGCAAGTGGTGACAAAGCGGGCACCAAGTCAAGAGGAAATGCGTGATCTTCAATTTGCTTTTCGCGTGGTAAAACATGTCAAATCAAATGCTATTGTGTATGCCAAAAATAGTGCAACTGTTGGGATCGGTGCCGGACAGATGAGTCGTATTGATTCAGCAAAAATTGCTGCGCGTAAAGCTGAAGAAAGTGCACAGAGAGCAGGTTTAACGGAACCCCTAACAAAAGGATCAGTTGTCGCATCGGATGCCTTTTTTCCTTTTGCAGATGGCTTATTGGCGGCTGCTGAAGCGGGTGCAACAGCGGTTATTCAACCGGGAGGATCTATGCGTGATGAAGAAGTCATTGCTGCAGCCGATGCACATGGTTTAGCCATGGTTTTTACGGGTGTGCGGCATTTTCGCCATTAGCGATTTATTCTTAGTCGTTGGTCCTTTCGAACAAGAGCGCACAGTGGCATAGCTAACATGTACCGGCTTTAAAAGAGACATATCTGGTTGCTCTTAAGTTCATTTCATGGTCGTATTTGTGAATGGTATAATGCGAGATTCACTGTGCACAACGACCTTTTCGTCTATGAAGGTGTAAGCCAACACTGTCATACTATTTGTCAGCTCCCAATATTGCTGCTGCTTTTGTATTGAGATAGTTTTTTCTCCATTCATTGATCCCGCTTGTAATGTGCAAGCGAACGGTTTCTTTTACTTCAGTAAGTGGGTTTTAAATGAAAGACTCTTATTGTATTCGGGGAGCATATTTAAGAGGGAAAACAATAAACTATCATTATATATCAGTATGTTGTGCTTTTTGAACAAGATGCGTTTCTCGTGTTGTAAATGCATGCCAGTTATGCAGTTATAGCACAACTCTTTTTTGTAATTTGCTCTATCTTATATAGCATTAGGTGTAACATAAGGTTTGAGTAAAAGTTATGAATATTCTGCGTTCCTATAGTAATTGGCGTCGTTATCGCCGGACGGTTAATGCATTAAGTCATCTTTCAGCTTATGAACTCAATGATCTTGGTATTAATCGTGGTGATATCGATTCGATCGCGCGGCATGTTTCGCGTAGGTCTCATTGATTTTTAAATGCACGTTTAACAGCACGTTTTATCGTGGGTTATCATGGGGGGGCGTGCAGGCGGCTGTGAGAGGTGAGTGAGTTTATTAAAAGAGGGGGATATGTCTTTTGATAAGCTTGCTGTTGTTTTTGAAAGCAGTCAAGTGTATGATATTTTAGTATGTAACTTGATAGACCTTATAAAAAGATAAGCTTTTTAAGTTTTTAAGTAAGATGCTCAACTCCTTTAAAAGGGGCAAGAGTGTTTTGGTGTCCACCTTTTTATCTCAAAGATCTAAATTTGAAGCGAGAGCTTTTCTTCATCAAAAATGAGATATTAAATCCATTTTATCTTTTTTGTCGTAGCAGAAAAAGAGAGGCACTTAAAACGCCGGCTGCCAAGATAAACCACGTGATAGCATAGACAAGATGATTGTTTCGGAAGTGTACAACAGTGAGACCAGCCATGGGCAGATCTTGTTGCGTAGCTGTTTTTTTCCCAGCATCAATGAAATAAGGAGCAACAGTTGAGAGACCAAGTTTTTGTGCCATAGCGGGGAGATCGCGTGTATACCATAGATCATTATCAGGATTATTTTTACGTGGGAAAAAGCCATTTTTTTCGCTCATGCGCAATAAACCTATGATTGTGGTTTGCTCTGTGTTTGTAGAAGAATCTTGATAAAGTGAGTCATTTGTGTGTGATGGATTTGGGTTTTGAAAGTTGTTGCGCGCGTCCATGGGGATAAAACCACGATTGATAAAGGTCAGTGCATTATCGGCTGTTTGTAAAGGGGTTAAAACCCAATAGCCGGTAGTCTCTTTAGCAACAGCCGTGACTAAAATATTTTTATCTTTTAGAAATTTTCCTGTGATGACGACAGGTCGATACTCATCTTTCTCAAAAGTAACGTGCTTCCATTGATTTTTTTTGGGTGCTTTGACGGGGGGCAAATGAATACGTTGATGAACGCTGGTGATAAGATTGGTTTTCCAGTTTAATCGTTGTATTTGCCATACACCTAGTGCACTAAAGAGAAGAAAAAAACACACACATAAAATGGCGAATAGAAGAGAAGAAAAACGTATGTGCTTTTGTTGAAGCTCTGTCATGGAGTGATCTGGTTTGCTCATGATTAACGCTTTCTTTTAGCATGGGTATGCTTCCTTTTAACATGGTTGAGCATTAAAAAAAACATTTTGTACGCCTTGATTTAAGGAAAAAGATTGAGAAAATTAGTAATAGGGGAGGCAAAAGATTGTACAAAACACTTGACCTTTTGTTATCGACACCCTATTAAAAACACAACCTCCTAATGATACCCCTTCAGGGCAGTGTTGTGCGTTTTTGCGCTTTATCTGTTTTATGGGGATTGGGATTTGAGAGTTTCTTAGAGTTTAAAGGTGAAGTTTATGTCTCGTGCCTGCGAATTGACAGGAAAAGCGGTTCAGTATGGCAATAATGTTAGTCATGCAAACAATAAGACCCGCCGTCGTTTTTTACCAAATCTTTGCAATGTAACGTTGATTTCGGAAGTGTTACAGCAAAGTTACCGTTTGCGCGTTTCGGCCAGTGCTCTGCGTTCTGTAGAACACCGCGGTGGTCTTGACAGCTTTTTAGTTAAAGCCGATGATAAGGAATTATCGCAACGTGCACGTTTGTTAAAACGTCAGATTGTTAAGAAAAAGGCTGAACAAGCAGCAGCGTAATCGCTTTTGTTTGTCATCAAACTGGATTGTTCGCTCCCATTTAAGGGAGAGTTGTTTTTTGGCTTTTTATTTTTTAATTGTTGCATGTGATTGTGGTTCCTATACCCTAGGTTAAAAAAATGTCTTCAGAGCATGGTTTTTTATTAGCAAAGCAAAAGAAAAAGCATATTGCCTTTTCTATCTTTGCAATGTGCTTTGCTGTGACGGCGTCTAATATTCTGGTTCAATATCCCGTTTACTGGTTTGATTTAAATGAGATTTTGACATATGGTGCTTTTACCTATCCGTTTGCTTTTTTGATTAATGATTTGACCAATCGTTTTTATGGTCCAGCTGCAGCGCGACGTGTGGTTTATGTTGGTTTTTTCGCGGGTGTTTTTGTTTCTTGGATTTTGGCTACTCCGCGGCTTGCAATTGCTTCTAGTTTGGCATTTTTATTTGGGCAGCTTCTCGATATTGTTGTTTTTACTCCTTTACGGCGTAAAACATGGTGGAAAGCACCTTTAGCAGCAGCGTTGGTCGGCTCAGCTTTGGATACTGCTTTATTTTTTGCTCTTGCTTTTTCTAACTCTTTTGCCTTTATCGATCAGATGACAGGTTATGCTAATAGCTCACTCGTGGAGAGTACCGTTTTCTTCGGACTTGAGATTCCTGTTTGGCTCTCACTTGCTTTTGGCGATTTTTCGGTAAAAATTGTTATGAGCTTGTTGATGCTCATTCCTTATGGAACAATTCTTAGCAGTTTAAAGATCCCTCTTTACCCAAGCGCTCCAAAAGGACATCCGTAATTTGATTTGTAACGGGTAACAATATTATTCTTTTATGTTCCTAGGTTCAGTGTAATGCATTTTCTCATTGTAGGATGATTAAAGAATAGGTTAGCAATCCCATAAAAAAGAAGATTTTTTATCCAATTTCTAGAAGGTACATCTGAAGTAAATTGATTCTCTTGAAGAAGCTTTTGATAGCGTGCTGCTCTTAAGAATCTTCATCATTGTTTCGCTGTGTTTTCTTATTTGAGCAGGAAAGAAGGACAGAAGATGCAATTTTGTTTTCTCATCCTAACTCTTCATGCGTTTGGACATAACCTTTATTCGCAATAGTTTGTGTATTTTCATCCCCTTCAACAAGTGAAGGTGTTTGAGGTCATCATACTTCAGTTTTCCAGAGTGAAAAGAAAATAGAAAGATGTTCCTTAAAAAATCTACCACCGCCTGATACTTCAAGGTGAATCTTCCTGTTTTTCTCAACATTTTTCTTTCATGCTGATCTCTATAAGTTTGGCACCGGAATGAATCCGAACAAAGGTGGTATCAATCTTCATAGTTTGATTCTCATATTTCATGGTTATTGATAAACTGTTCCGAAATCGGATATGAGATCTATTGCTGACACTAGGAGTTATAAGGTTTAGGGATATGAGACCATTCGTTTGAGGTAAATGGAGTTCCTCATTATTAAACTTAAACTTCCATTCTTAAACACCATGAAGGCTTTTAAAACGACGGTAAGGGTTCGAGTTCTTATACGTATGAGAGAAACTTATCTTCGATGAAGGGTAAATTTTGCCAACTCTTAGCACTTTATGTCATATTTTATTCTAGTAACATCGATGTTCTTTACAAATTGAACGTTCTCACAATTCACTTTTTATTGTAAATTATCAGATGTACAGTACTTAAAATAAAGAGGATTTTATATAGTGTTCCGTTAGAGCAGCATTTTAGAGATATGATCGCTAGAGGTATTTTGTATCATTATATGCTTCCAATGTTTTAAATTTAGTCTTTTGAGAAGGCTTTTTCTTAAAATTTTTTATAAGAACGAGGCTTGGTATTACTGAAGAGCGCTGCTAATTGTTTTGTTATAGCGTTGGCGAGTTCTTCAGCATTCATAATTGTTACAGCGTGTTGATAATAGCGTGTGACATCATGACCAATTCCAATGGCAATGAGTTCTATAGGTGAATGTGTTTGGATTTCTTGAATCACTGCGCGCAAATGTTTTTCAAGATAATTGCTGGAATTAACGGATAGTGTTGAATCGTCAACTGGGGCTCCATCAGAGATGACCATGAGAATGCGACGCTGTTCGCGCCGTGATAAAAGACGTTGATGCGCCCAAATAAGGGCTTCACCATCGATATTTTCTTTCAACAGTCCTTCTTGCATCATCAAACCTAAATTCCGTCTTGCTCGACGCCACGGTGTATCGGCACTTTTATAGATGATATGACATAAATCATTAAGACGCCCAGGATTATGGGGTTTGTTTTGGGTAAGCCATTTTTCGCGTGATTTTCCCCCTTTCCAAGCTTTTGTGGTAAAACCCAAAATTTCAACTTTAACCCCGCAACGTTCAAGCGTTTGCGCTAAAATATCTGCACAACTTGCTGCAACAGTAATCGGGCGTCCGCGCATTGATCCTGAATTATCAATGAGGAGTGAAACAACTGTATCCCGAAATTGGGTGTTGCTTTCCATTTTAAAAGAAAGTGGTTGCGTTGGATCAATAATAAGGCGTGGAAGTCTTGCTGTATCGAGATATCCTTCCTCGAGATCAAAATGCCAACTGCGATTTTGTTGTGCCATTAGGCGGCGTTGTAGGCGGTTTGCTAAGCGCCCAACAATGCTTTGGAGATGATTAATTTGCTTATCAAGGCAATGGCGTAGGTGATCCAATTCGCTTTCAGAACAAAAATCGGTCGCTTCCAAAACTTCGTCAAATTGACGGATGAAAACTTTATAATTGCTAAGCCCTTCCATTTGTTCTGAAAGAGCAAGAGGGCGTTTGGATTTGCTCGGTTTTTCTTGTCGAAGGCTCTCTTGCTCTTCTTCGATTATATCATCATCGCTTGTTTTTGTTGCTTGCGTTTTTCCTTCGTCTTTCTCATCACTTTCTTGTTCAGTTGTTGTTTGTTCTTCACTTTGGGGGTGTTTTTCGTTTTTGCTCTCTTCTTCCGCTTGGTTTTGAGGCTCACTCCCGTTTGTTAACTTTTTGTTGTTTGCACTGTCAGAATCTTCTTCTTCTAGTTGGATTGCCATTTTGAGTGTAACAAGCATTTGACGAACAATCCGTGCGAAAGCGCGTTGATTATGAATATGATGTGTCAGCTCGTTCAGTTCTGCTGCGGCTTTTTCTTCAATTGCGTGACGCCATAATTCTAAGACAGGTCCAGCTTCTTTTGGGGGAGGGCGCGCTGTTATTTTTTCACGCAATAAAAGCGCAATTGCTTCTTGAATGGGCGCCTCACTTTGGGTGTTAATCTTGTGATAATGCGCTCTTTGATATTTATCCGCTAGCATACTATCAAGATTTTTTGCAATTCCTTCCATGGCTAAAGTGCCGATTGTTTCAATACGTGTTTGCTCAAGAGCGTCAAAAACAGCACGTGCTTCTGATTCTATTGGAGCAAATTGTGCGTGAATGTTGCTATCATGCCATGCTTTGCGCAAAGCCATGGAATCGCCTAGTCCGCGGGTAACGGTTACGTCTTTATCTGTTGCGTGTTGTGGTAGTTCCGGTAAACGCGCATAGTTTTCGCTCAAAGACGGTCTGTTGTGACTAAAAGTAACTTCAAGGTTGTTGGTGCCTGCAATTGCACGGATACAGGTGGAAAGTGCTTTTTTAAAAGCTTCAGTATCAAGGGTACTGTTAGAAACGCCGTTTTTCAGACTTTGACTGTTATCGCCAACCTTTGTGGCCATGATTGACGTATCCCTTAAGGCAAGACACCATGAATGAGTGATTCAGGAAGCTCTTGTCCAAAGGCACGTTGATAGAATTCTGCGACAGTGGCACGTTCGAGTTCATCACATTTATTGAGAAAGGTTAACCGAAAGGCAAACCCAACATCTTGAAAAATGGTGGTGTTTTCTGCCCAATGAATGACGGTACGTGGGCTCATGACTGTTGAAAGATCCCCATTGATGAAAGATTGGCGTACCATATCAGCAACATGCACCATTTTTGAAATTGTCTTTTTTCCCTCAACTGTCTGAAAGGATTTAACCTTTGAACAAACGATAGCAACTTCTTTATCATGCGGTAAATAATTTAATATCGTCACAATAGACCAACGGTCCATTTGAGCCTGATTGATTTGTTGTGTACCATGATAAAGCCCTGTCGTATCACCAAGACCAATGGTGTTTGCGGTTGCAAAAAGACGAAATGCTGGATGAGGCGCAATGACACGGCTTTGATCAAGTAAGCTCAGTCGTCCAGAGGATTCAAGAACGCGTTGAATAACAAACATGACATCAGGTCGACCAGCGTCATATTCATCAAAAACGAGAGCAATATTGTTTTGATAGGCCCATGGTAAAATGCCCTCTTTAAATTCTGTGATTTGCAGCCCGTCTTGCAAAATAATAGCGTCTTTTCCTACAAGATCGATACGACTAACGTGACTATCGAGATTAATTCGAATACAAGGCCAGTTGAGACGTGCAGCAATTTGTTCAACATGTGTTGATTTACCCGTTCCGTGATAGCCGGAGACCATAACACGGCGGTTAAATGCAAAGCCCGCTAGAATCGCTAACGTTGTTTGTTGATCAAAAAGATAATTGGGATCTAAATCAGGAACATGGGGACTTTTTGTGCTAAAAGCAGGCACTTTTATATCTGTCTCAATATTGAACAGATCACGAGCATAGACTGTGATATCGGGTACGTTTTCGGCTGTAAGCTTCGTTTTTGTCATCGTTTTTTTTTGGAAGAAGTACGCTGTTTATTTTTATTCGTCAGAAAACGATACAGGAGTTAGAGCACTTATGCAATGCTCTATAAAAGGTGCTTTACTCTATGTTCCAGAATATCTTGAAAAACAATAATGCTTTAGATGAAAAAAAGCGCGTATGAGTATGCGCTTCATTTTAACACAAACCAGATTTTTTTAATAAATTATAAGCGTGCAAGACATCGCGAAAGCGTTCTTCTGAAGAACGGTTGCCACCATTGGTGTCAGGATGGTGTTTTTTTACCAATTCTTTATATCTTGTTTTGATATCTTCAGCTGAAGCATTTGCTTGCAAGCCTAATGTATCAAGAGCTTTTGCTTCTAAGGGCTTCAATTTTCGCGAAAAACTATTGGTTGAGTGACGTTGAGTGAACAGAGTGAAGGGGTCACGCATACGGTTTTGATAAGCAGCTGTTCCGGAGCGAATTTTCGCATAGTTGGCAGCTGTCTTTTTCGATGCGCTATTGCTAAAATCAGTAGGCCATGTAGGACGATGTCCTGTCAGAGCATCTTTTTGGAATTTTGCAATATCTTTATCGCTAAGGCCAGAGAAGTAGTTAAAGTTTTTATTATAAGCACGCACGTGATCAATACAAAAGTGCAAATATTGCCCTTCATGATTCCGACCTGCTGGTGCTCTGTGGGTTCCTGCTTTTTCACAGCCTTCCCATTGGCACTGCTGTTCTTGTGATTCAGCTTGTGCTTTTTTATTGGAGCTGATCCGAATTGAGTCGAATAATTTAGATGTTATTGCCATATTTCTAGGTTTATGCAAAATCAGACAGTTTTACAAGAATTGACTTTTGAAAAATTTGTTTTCACACTTATTTGATAATAAAAATGCTCATTAATGCGTTCATTTTGTGAAGGAACAAAAATGTCTATGACAATTCAAACAATAATCAAGATGAAACTCCAAGACGCTTTTCATCCTCAGAAACTTGAGGTGATTAATGAGAGTCATCTTCATGCGGGGCATCGTCATGATGAGCACGCTTTTGATGGTAAAGGAGAAACGCATTTTCGGGTGAAAATTCTGTCTTCTTCTTTTTCAGGTATGACGCGCGTAGAGATACATCGGGAAATTTATAAAGTTTTACAGAAAGAGTTGGCAACATGTGTTCATGCTTTGGCGCTTGAGGTTGAATCTGTTTAATTTAATGCAGTTTTTAAGCGCGGGGGTGTGCTTTTTGATAAATTTCCAACAAGTGGTCTGTATCCACATGGGTATAGGCTTGTGTGGTGGAAAGACAAGCATGACCAAGAAGTTCTTGAATGGTGCGCAAATCTCCTCCGCGTGACAAAAGATGAGTCGCAAAAGAATGGCGAAGTGTATGAGGTGTAGCAGTTTCTGGTAATCCCAAGTGAGCGCGTAAATTCCGAACAGCGCGTTGAATAATGGCGGGATGCAAGACGCCACCTCGAGCCCCACGGAACATTGGTTGATCGTCCACTAAAGGATATGGACAGCATTTGAGATAATTCTGTATTGTTTCAGAAACGATTTTGATGAGGGGGACAAGCCGTGTTTTTCCCCCTTTTCCAGTGATAAATAAACTTGTTTTTTGCGGATCAGAAAATTGTTCTGGTGTGAGGCTTAAGGCTTCTGATATTCGCATTCCACAGCCATAAAGGAGCATTAAGACAGCAGCATTACGCGCGATGATCCATGCTTCATTTTCTTGTTGATTTTCTTGTTTGACTACATGAAGTGCGGAATTTATCGCTAAAGGTTTTGGCAGCGATTTCGGTTGTTTCGGAGTTCGGACAAGCTTAGCAGAAGGGACGTTGACGATCCCTTCGCGGGATAAGTAGCGGAAAAAAGAACGTAAACCTGCCATACCTCGACTTAAAGAGCGAGCACTTATATTGTGTGTACGACGATAAGCCAAATAAGCGCGTAGGTCAGTAACGCGCAAATTGGCAAGATCATTAAAGGTTGGCTCATTCCCTAAATGTTGACAGAGAAAAGACAAAAACTGTCGTGTATCACGCTCATAGGCTTGTGCCGTTTGTGTAGCCATACGACGCATTTGTACAAGACACTCCAGCCAATTTTTCCTCGCGGCTAATACGCTAGGATCAGCTGGAATCAGCGGTATATTTTTGTCTTTTCTACTATCATTTTTTCTGGGCATTTTTCGTGGGCATTTCTAATTGAGGGTCTCTTTCTTTTTCGGTGCCTCATTGTCAGAGTGACCATTCTTTTTTTGTGCTTGCTCTTCATGATTGGTAATGTGTTTTTCACCTTTTAGAGAGAGTATTTTTAAGAGATTGTTTGTTGACATAAGATGTGCAAAAATCAATCCTAAAAAGCCATTTTTATGGAGTTTGGCAAGTTGATTTGCGGACAATTTATTTAGTTTTTCTTCATCAACAACCCAGAAATGCTCTAATTGCGCTGAAAGACCTTTGTCATTTTTTACATTAATTGATTTTTGGCTCAAAAGGTCCATATCCACAAGAGCGTCAATAAATTCAGCGGTTTTTTCCATAGCGATTTTAAAGCTTTCAAGAAAACGAATACGCTCTTCCATAAAAGGAGAAATAGATCCATCCGAATTAAAAAGTTCCGTGCCTGCAACTTCATTAAACATGCCAGATTGCTGATCAAAGCAAACGGAAAGTTCTTTTTCATCTTTAAATTGTGCAAGAACAAAAGGATAGCGACGAACAAAAGCTGGAACATAAGTATCTTTTTTCCAACTTTTATCAGAGGCGATGTAATCATTTTCGTCGTTAGAAAGACCTACAAGAGCCGCAGATGTATAATGCTTTTTCTTTTGTTCATCTTCTGCACACATAAATAAAATCGGATAATGGAGAGCTGCTTGAAAATACTCACTGCTTGCTAAAGGAACCCAGTGAGTATCCTTGGCAAAGGACATATCACTTGGAGGAGCAAATTTTAAATTTTTATGGGAAACTTTGTTGATTGGGGTGATATCTTTGTAAAAAAGCATAACATTTGCCATAAGACTTCTCCTTAATTAATTTGTTTTTGTTACCAAGAAAGGTCTTTTTGGAAGATTTTTATATGGCAACAAGGTTTAATAGAAAGCTACAAAATTGAAGGATTCGCTTTTAGAAGACGATATTTTACATGAAACACAAATATAATAGAGAAAAGCTGAAAAATAAAGTCTATCTTGCCGTTATTGGTCAACCTCATGGTATAAAAGGGGACGTTTTGGTTAAAGTCTTGAGTGCTGAGCCACAGCGTTTAAAGACTTATGCTGTCCTTTATGATGATAGGGGGGGGGCTTATGAAATTGTAACTCTTCGGGTGCAAAAAAATAACGCGATTGTGCGTTTTAAAGGAATTGAAGATCGCAATGCGGCTGAGTCCTTAAAAGGGATTCGCCTTTATGTTGTCCGTGATCAATTGGCTGACGATTTGATGGAAGATGAATTTTATCAAGTCGATTTAATTGGGCTTCGCGTCCAAGATTGTCACGGTCAAATCTTAGGGGAGGTGAGTGGTTTTTTTAATTTCGGAGCTGGGGACTTACTTGAAATGCGTTTGGATACGGGCAAAACTGTGCTTATTCCCTTTAGCAAGGCAGCAGTGCCGGAAATTTGTACAGCTTCGGGTTTTCTTGTGGTCGATCCAGTGGCAGCCGGTTTGCTTAGCGACGAGGAGAAAGATAAAATAGAAAACAACTTGGATTAAAAACGAGGATGAAAGAATGAAAAAATGAAGTTTCAAGCGCGCATTTTAACACTTTATCCTGAAATGTTTCCAGGTTGTTTGGGTTATTCTTTAGCAGGGCAAGCTTTAAAGCGAGGCATATGGTCGCTGGAGACAGTGCAGATTAGAGATTTTGCTTTGGATAAACACCATAGCGTTGATGATACACCAGCTGGGGGGGGGGCTGGTATGGTGATGCGGGCAGATGTCATAGCGGCTGCACTTGATAGTTGTCCACATGATTCGCCGAGGTTGTTGATGAGTCCGCGGGGGCGGCTTTTTAATCAAGCTGATGCGCGCTCTTTGGCTCTTGGTTGTGGAGTGACATTGGTTTGTGGGCGCTTTGAAGGTGTCGATGAACGAATCATAGAAGCGCGAAAATTGGAGGAAGTATCTATTGGTGATTATATTCTTTCAGGTGGAGAAACGGCGGCACTGGTTCTCTTGGATGCTATTGTACGTCTTCTCCCTGGAGTGATGGGCAATGAGATTTCTGGAAAGTGTGAAAGTTTTGAGAATGGTTTGCTTGAACACCCTCAATATACGCGCCCTGCTGTTTTTGAAGGGCGGGGTATTCCCCCCGTGTTGATGTCAGGTCATCACAAGGCTATCGCGGATTGGCGTCAACAGCAAGCCGAATTGTTAACACGTCAACGTCGCCCCGATCTTTATGCTCTTTATGATAAAAATCGTCAGAAAACTTGATTCATTTTGTAAGGTGGTGTATTGCATGGCTCTCTTTTGAGAGAACTTTTTGTGAAGGTTTTTCTGTAGTTCCAAAATTAAAATGAAGGAATGGTGTATTCGCTCCTGTGTAAAGCATAGCCTAAAGAACTCCTTTTTTATGTGTGAAAAAGCTTTTTTTGGTAAGAGTTGAGCGCTCTGACTGTTCAATAAAGAACATGAAGGATGAAAGAAATGAATATTATCGCACAGCTTGAAGCTGAACAGTGCGCAAAAATTGAAGCAAAACGCCAACTGCCAGAATTTCAAGCAGGAGATACAGTGCGTGTCATGGTGCGCGTGACAGAAGGTACGCGGACACGTGTTCAGGCTTATGAAGGGGTTTGTATTGCACGTTCAGGCGGTGGTTTGAATGAGACTTTTACAGTGCGTAAAATCTCTTATGGTGAAGGCGTTGAACGTGTCTTTCCAGTTTATTCGCCCTTGATTGAAGGTGTTGAGCTTGTGCGCCGCGGTAAGGTTCGTCGTGCGAAACTCTATTACCTTCGTGGTTTGAGAGGTAAAGCTGCGCGTATCGCTGAAAAAAGAGATCATCGGAAAAAAGCTGCAACAGTTGCTGAAGAAGTACAAGCAGACGTTACAGTGGAAACTACAAAACCAACTGCCAAATAATGCTGCTGCAGACAGAGTTTATGAAAAAGCAGCCTTTATATTGCTTTTTGTGTTATGCGTGATTCGTGTTTGTCGCTACGAGGATTTGTAGCGAAAAGGCACAGTTTTGAGTGTTCATCAAAATGTGCGCTTTTTTCTCACGATGGTTGAAGTGCAATATATGGTGGGAACATATGTCATCAATCTTTCGAAGTAGAAGTGAGTGCGGCTTGAAAAAATAGGTGTTTATGTTTGGAAACGATGTTTGACCTTTGACGTGAAGATGAAATTGTACTAAATTAAGGCAAGTTTTATGACTTGTGTCTGTAGAGCAATCGGTTTTTTTATGCGCGACCTTTAATCCGTTATTTGAGACAACCGACCTTGTGAGTGTTGACCTTTTAGATGCAAAACAAGTGGAAATGATAATGCACTTGGTTGTTTTGTATGAGTCTCGCTTATGATATGGTTGCAGTGAAAGTCAGATCGGATATTTTATGACAGAGACAACTAGAATAAAAGAGCGCCCTTGTTCCCCTCATTTAAGTATTTATCGTTGGTCCATTACTATGGCGATGTCAATTGCACATCGTATCACTGGTATGGCACTTTATTTTGGAATGGTCTTCCTTGCTATTTGGTTGATTTCAATCGCTTGTGGAGCTCAAGCATTTGAAACGGTTAATGAAATTTATGGTTCGGTGCCTGGACTTTGTATCTTGTTTCTTTATACCCTTGCTGGGGTTCATCACATGGTTGGCGGTATTCGCCATATCGTTTGGGATGTAAAACCTTGCCTTTTAGCTAAAAAAAAGGCAACGTTAACTGCTTGGGCGACAGTTTTTATTTCCCTTATCGTCACTTTCGCGATTTGGATTATTGGATATAGCATTGTCTAATTGGGGGTGGAGAGCGGTATGAAAAAAGATTTTCGAACAGAACTTGGAAAAGTGCGTGGACTTGGAAGTGCGCATGCAGGAACAGAGCATTTTTGGCTAGAACGTTTGACAGGTTTTATTAATCTGCCGCTTTTGATATTTTTTATTGTTCTTATTCTCTCACTCGTTGGAAAGGATTATAGCATTGTGCGCGCGCGGCTTGCACATCCTGTTGTTGCTATCGTTTTGGGATTGATGACTTTTTCAGTCCTTTATCATATGAAACTTGTAATGCAGGTTGTTATTGAAGATTATATTCGGCATGAAAGCGTGCGAATCTTATTTTTGGTATTGAATGTTTTATTTTGTTTCGTTCTGGGGGGAGTAATCATTTTTTCTCTCTTAAAAATTGCATTAGGGGTTTAAACAATATGGTGAGCACAGGATCGTCTCTGGGCGCTAAAGTAGGTAACGCCCCTTATCGCACCGTGGATCATAAATTTGATGTTGTGGTTGTTGGTGCAGGTGGTGCGGGTTTGCGTGCAACGCTTGGTATGGCTGAGCAAGGATTAAAAACAGCATGTATCACAAAGGTTTTTCCAACACGTTCACATACGGTGGCCGCACAGGGGGGGATTGCAGCGTCACTTTCAAATATGGGACCTGATAATTGGCAGTGGCATTTGTACGATACCGTCAAAGGATCTGATTGGCTGGGTGATACCGATGCAATGGAATATTTGGTGCGGAATGCTCCTGCTGCTGTGTACGAATTAGAACATTATGGGGTTCCTTTTTCACGTACGCAAGAGGGTAAAATTTATCAGCGGCCTTTTGGGGGACATACAACAGAGTTTGGAGAAGGACCACCAGTCCAACGCACTTGCGCAGCGGCAGATCGTACTGGGCATGCCATTTTGCATACGCTTTATGGACAGAGCCTGAAACATAATGCACAATTTTTTATCGAATATTTTGCGCTTGATCTCATCATGACTGATGGTGTGTGTACAGGGGTTGTGGCATGGAACCTCGATGATGGTACAATACACCGTTTTTCCGCTAAGATGGTTGTTCTGGCAACCGGTGGCTATGGACGTGCTTATTTTTCGGCGACATCGGCGCATACGTGCACAGGTGATGGTGGTGGAATGATCGCGCGTGCCGGATTGCCTCTTCAGGATATGGAATTTGTTCAATTTCATCCAACTGGTATTTATGGTTCCGGTTGCTTAATTACAGAAGGAGCACGTGGTGAGGGCGGCTATTTGGTCAATTCTGAAGGTGAGCGTTTTATGGAACGTTATGCGCCTTCCTTTAAAGATTTGGCTTCACGTGATTTGGTTTCGCGTTGTATAACGCTTGAAATTCGTGAAGGGCGTGGTGTTGGACCCAAAAAGGATCATATCCATTTGGTTCTCAACCATATTGATCCGGCTATATTGCATGAGCGTTTACCCGGAATCTCCGAATCAGCACGGATCTTTGCGGGTGTGGATGTGACAAAAGAACCTATCCCCATACTGCCAACGGTTCATTATAACATGGGTGGGATTCCTACTAATTACTATGGGGAAGTTCTCAATCCAACGGCTGATTCGCCTGATCGTGTTCAACCAGGTTTGATGGCAGTGGGGGAGGCTGGATGTGCTTCTGTTCATGGTGCCAACCGCTTGGGGTCAAATTCATTGATTGATCTTGTCGTGTTTGGGCGTGCTGCCGCAATTCGTGCCGGTGAAGTGATTGATCGCGATGCAGAAATTCCACCTATCAATGAGGAAGCGGTTGATGAAATTATGGCACGTTTTGATCGTTTGCGTTTTGCTCAGGGAGCAGTACCAACCGCCGTATTGCGCGAAAAAATGCAACGCACTATGCAGGAAGATGCTGCCGTATTCCGTACAGCTGAATCTTTGCAACAAGGGTGTCAGCGGATAAGTCAAATTTGGGGCGAATTGTCTGATCTTAAAGTAACAGATCGCTCACTTATATGGAATTCTGATTTGGTCGAAACATTAGAACTTGAGAATCTGATGATTAATGCAGTTACAACTGTTTATTCTGCAGAGGCACGTTTAGAAAGCCGAGGCGCTCATGCGCGTGAAGATTATCCAGAGCGTGATGATAAAAATTGGCGTCATCATACAATTTCCCGTTTATCAAAAGATGGCAAAGTGACGTTGTCATATCGACCCGTTCATGTCGATCCGTTAACATCTGAAGCAGATGGCGGTATTGATTTAAAGCGTATTGCGCCTAAAAAACGTGTTTACTAAGGGGAGAATAAATTATGGTACAAATTAAGCTTCCCAAAAATTCTCAGGTGAAAGCGGGTAAGGTTTGGCCTAAACCTGAAGGAGCTACGCAACTTACCGAATTTCATGTTTATCGTTGGTCACCTGATGATGAAGAAAATCCCCATCTGGATACCTATTATGTGGATCGCTCAGCTTGTGGTCCAATGATTCTCGATGGTCTGCTGTTTATTAAAAATCATATTGATCCAACTCTGACACTTCGTCGATCGTGCCGTGAAGGTATTTGTGGTTCGTGTGCGATGAATATTGATGGGAAAAATACTCTCGCTTGTACCAAAGGTATGGATGATGTAAAGCATCCGATAAAGGTGTATCCTCTTCCTTCTATGCCTGTTGTCAAAGATTTGGTTCCTGATTTAAAGCGTTTTTATGCGCAGCATCGTGTGATTGAACCTTGGTTGCAAACCGTTTCACCTGAGCCGGCGAAGGAATGGTTGCAAAGTTACACTGATCGTCAAAAAATCGATGGTCTTTATGAGTGTATTTTGTGTGCATGTTGTCAGACATCATGTCCTAGCTATTGGTGGAATGGCGATCGTTATTTGGGGCCTGCTATTTTGCTCCAAGCTTACCGCTGGATTGCTGATTCACGTGATGAAATGTGCGGTGAGCGTCTTGATAATTTAGAAGATCCTTTTCGGCTTTATCGATGCCATACGATTATGAATTGTACCCAAACCTGTCCAAAGGGTTTAAATCCAGCTAAGGCAATTGCTGAAATTAAAAAACTCATGGTTGAACGTCGCTTTTAAAAATTGACTGGTTACGAGGATAAAGTAAGGCAGATAAATTACGCCTCCATGTTTTCGTGCTCTTTGAGATATTAATCTATCAAAGTTTGTTGGCTTCTTATGAGGGTAACAACGTGGCTGTCGCTGCATAAAAGATAAAAAATCCTTTTGGGCAAAAGAAACATCTCATTGAGAAAATGCGTTTTAAATGTGAATAAGAAATTATATCGGAACAACATATTGATTTGTAACGATAACTTATCATTTTGCATGCCGAATGAGAATCCCGAATACAGAAAGATTCTCTCATTTCAAACCTGTTTATGTTGAATCAATCAAAACCATTCTCTTGCACGTCACAAGCGAGGTTGGTATGTGGGTAAAAGCACTTGAAGAAAGGCGTAAATATGCCTCTCATGAATGCTTGTAAATGCAAGAGCCGTCGCAACATTGGTTAATATTTTTAGATATATACAACTTTCATAGAAATTATGCTTCATCTTGATAGAATTTCATGTATATCGATCTTGCTTTCCTCATACATGAAAAATGGAAATTTTTGCTGCGTTCAGCTTACATGATTATTTTTTCTCTATTACTTGCCTGATAAAGCATAATGAATTCTTTTGTGTAATAAAAAATGCTTGGTAGACTTATTTTTCGACATGAAAAATATAATGTAACAGTGGCTTTAAAAACCGCATAAACAAAGAGATTTTGAACCACAAATTGCTTGATCAATTTCTTCAAAGGTGAAAAAATTGTTTTCATGAAAGAATATTAAATGAAGTTGTTTTCTGCTAATTTTTTTATTCTATTCGATGAATCCCAAACTTATCTTGCAGATTTTACAAGAAAAAGAATTGTATCATTGTTTTCTATATATTATCAGAGCAAAAGAGCCATAACATTCAAGGGGAGGGTTTACACAGTTTACTTGTAATCTATTTATATCTATGTAATAATACGTATTATGAATAGATTTGTTGGGATAGGTAAGGCCGCTCAAGCTTTGGGGGTTTCTATTAGCACTCTACGACGTTGGG